>DATIQI010000024.1:0-20176 GCA_035470985.1 Acidobacteriota bacterium | reverse complement strand
GCTTGGTCGGCCCGGCGCACGACAGAGTCCCGGAGGCCGCGATCGCCGCGGCCAGGAAGAGCAAGGCGGCCCGAGCCGAAGCCCGGGCCGCCGTCGTTTCGAAGTGGGAGTTCGCTCGATCCCCACGAATCATGCTTCGATCGTCCCGCTAGCGCCCGTCCCCGTCCAGCAGATTCCCGAGACCTCCGAGGAGCGAGCCCTCCTCCCGGCGCGCGCCGCCCGTCTGAGGCGCCGCGGCGTAGATCCGGCTGGCGAGGCGGCTGAAGGGGAGCGACTGGAGCCAGATTCGGCCCGGCCCACGAAGCGTCGCGAAGAAGAGCCCCTCGCCTCCGAAGAAGGCGGTCTTCAGCTTCCCGACGAACTGGATGTCGTACGAAACGCTCGGCTGGAGCGCGACGATGCATCCGGTGTCGACGCGCAGCACCTCGTCGGCCGCCAGCGTCTTCTCCTCCAGCGTGCCGCCGGCGTGGCAGAAGACCCAGCCGTCGCCCGTGAGGCGCTGCATGATGAACCCCTCGCCGCCGAAGAGACCGGCGCCGAAGCGGCGATTGAACGCGATCCCGACGCTCACGCCCTTGGCGGCCGCCAGGAAGGAGTCCTTCTGCGCGATCAGCTCGCCCCCCAGTTCGGCCAGGTGGAGCGGCTGGATCTTCCCGGGATAGGGCGCGGCGAACGCGACGGCCCGGCGCACCGGCGCCTCGTTGTGGAAGACCGTCATGAAGAGCGATTCGCCGGTCAGGAGCCGCTTGCCCGCCCCGACCAGCTTGCCCATGAACCCCTTCTGGGCGTCCGACCCGTCGCCGAAGATCGTGTCCATCTCGATCCCCTGCTCCAGGTACATCATGCCGCCGGCTTCGGCGATCGCGGCCTCGCCCGGATCGAGAATGACCCGCACGAACTGCATGTCGTCGCCCAGGATCTCGTAATCCACTTCGTGCATCGTCGCCATCGGTTTCCTCCCTGGGCGAGGCGTCCGCGTTCGCGGACTCTTGCCACCCGCGCCCAAACCTACCATTCTTACTCGAATTCCACCGCCGAAGTTTCATCCGGAGGATCCATGACCCGTCACCCCCAGATTCGCCTCGGACTCGTGCTCGTCCTGGCCGCGCTCTGCCTCCTGCGGGCCGCCGGCGCCGCCGCCCAGCCGCGCCAGAAGAAGCCCGCGCGCGCCGCCACCCCGTCGCTCCAGAAGGGGATCGAAGCGCGGACGCTGAAGAACGGCATGCGGATCGTCGTCGCGCCCGATCACGACGTCCCGAACGTCTCCATTTACACGCACTACCGCGTCGGGGCCCGCAACGAGCGCCCGGGGATCACCGGCATCTCGCACTTCTTCGAGCACATGATGTTCCACGGATCGAAGGAGTATCCGAGCGGCGCGTTCGACCGGATCATGGAAAACGCCGGGGGGAGCAACAACGCGTACACCTCGACCGACGTGACGGTCTATCAGGATTGGATTCCGCGAAGCGCGCTGGAGACGGTCCTCCGGATGGAAGCCGATCGGATCTGCTGTCTCCAGATCGACTCGACGAGCGTCGAGAGCGAGCGGGGCGTCATCGCGTCCGAGCGCCGCACCACCACCGACGACAACAACGAGGCGTTCCTGGACGAGCAGGCGCAGGCCGTCGCCTTCACGGCCCACCCCTACCAGATTCCGGTCATCGGCTGGCCGAGCGACATCGAGCGCTGGACCGTCGCCGATCTCCGCGACTATCACCGGACGTACTACGCGCCGAACAACGCGGTCATGGTCGTGTCGGGCGACGTGACGCCGGCCGAGTTCTTCGCGCTCGCGGAACGGGTCCTCGAGCCGATCCCCGCGCAGGCGGCCCCTCCCTCCGTCCGGACGATCGAGCCGCCGCAGCTCGGCGAGCGCCGCTTCGTCGTCCGCCGTCCGGGACAGATCCCCTACATCCAGGCGGTCTTCCATCGCGGGCGCGCGAACGATCCCGACGCCGAGGCGACGGAGCTCCTCAGCACCATTCTCACCGGCGGCGAGTCGAGCCGGCTCTATCGGAGGCTCGTGGACGAGGACCGCGTCGCGGTCGCCGTCTACGACTACATGCTGGAGGGATTCGACCCCGGCCTCTACCGCGTGCTCGTCACCGTTTCGCCGGAGAAGGGAATCGAAGCGTGCGAGAAGGCGCTCCTGGACGAATTGGCGCGCGTCGGCCGCGAGGGCGTGACGGAGGCGGAGCTGGCGAAGGCGAAGAACGTGGAACTCGCGAATTTCTGGCGGAGGATGGCGACGATCGACGGGAAGGCCGCGATGCTCGGCGACGCCGAGGTCTTCCGCGGGGATTGGAGCGCGGCCTTCTCGGCGCCCGAGCGTTACGGGCGCGTGACGACGAAGGAGATCCAAGCGCTCGCGCGGCGGCTCTTCGACGAGAAGAACCGGACGATCGGGCTCCTGGTGCCCGAGAACGAGCCGGTCGCCGCGACGCCGAAGGGAGGCGCGCGATGAGCCCGGCCGTCCTCGCGGGCCGGATCGCGGTCCGCCTCGTTCTGGGCGCGGCGCTCGCGGCGATCGGGCCGGCCGGCGCCGGCGCGAGCCCGGCGACCAAGGCCGCGGGTCCCGAGATCCCGCTTCCCCCCGTTCGCGACGTCACGCTGCCGAACGGGGCGCGCCTTCTCCTCGCCGAACGCCACGACGTTCCGATGATCTCCTTCATGGCCTACCTCCGCGGCGGCTCGGTCACCGACCCGCCGGGCCGGGAGGGTGTCGCCGCCCTGACGGGGGAGATGCTCCGCAAGGGCGCGGGGCGGTGGAACGCGCGCCAGCTCGCCGACGCGGTGGACGGCGTCGGCGCGGCGTTCGGCGTGGGATCGGGCATGGAAGTCTTCTACGCCTCGGGCGAGTTCCTGGCGCGCGACCAGAAGCTGATGCTCGACCTGCTTCGCGCCGTGCTCCGCGAGCCGACGTTTCCCGATTCCGAATTCACGAAGCTCCGCGCCCAGACCGTGGACGGGCTGAAGGCGAGCAAGGAGGATCCGGGGAACGTCTTCCGGCTCTACGGCAACGCCTACCTCTTCGGGGGCCACCCCTACGGCCGCCCCGTGGGCGGCGACGAGGAGACCGTCGCGGCCCTGACGCGCGACGACGTGCTCCGATGCTATCGAGAGCAGTTCGGCGCCGACCGTCTGATCCTCGCGGTGGTGGGGGACTTCTCCGCCGCGGCCATGGAGCGAACGCTCCGCGCGGCCTTCGGCGACTGGGGGCGCGCGCCCGCCGCGCTTCCGAGCGTCCCCGAGGTGCCTCGCGTCGCCGGGCGCCGCGTCCTCCTCGTGGACAAGCCGGACGCCACGCAGACCTACTTCGTGCTCGCGAACCGCGGGGTCGAGAAGACCGACCCGGACCGCGACGTCCTGGCCGTGGCGAACACCGCGTTCGGCGGGCGCTTCACGTCCATGCTGAACGCGTCGCTGCGGACCGAATCGGGCCTCACCTACGGCGCGTCGTGCCGCCTGACGCCCTATTCGAAAGGCGGCTCGCTCTCGATCGGCTCCTATGCGAAGACGGAGAGCGCGGGGAAGGCGATCGACCTGGCCCTCGACATCCTGAAGCGGTTCCGGGGGAAGGGAATCAGCGCCGACATGCTCTCGTCGTCGCGGAACTACATCAACGGCCAGTTCCCCTACGAGCTGGAGACCTCGTCCCAGCTGGCGGCGCGCCTTGCGGCCGATTCGTTCTACGGACTCGGTCGCGAGGAGATCAGCGGCTATCCCGCCCGCATCGCGGCCGTCGACAGCGCCGCGGTGGCGCGCGTGGTCGCCCGCGTCTATCCCGACGACCAGGACCTCTCCATCGTGATGGTCGGGAACGCGGCCGCGCTGCGCGACCTCGCGCGACGCTACGGCAAGGTCCGGGAGATTCCGCTCTCCGCGCCGATGATCGCCGCGTTGCGCGCGCTCGAAGGGGGCGCGGGGGGCGGGAGCGGCGCCGGTTCGGGGTCGAAAGCGGCACGCTAGTTGCGATTCTCACGGGCGTGGTCGCGGAGCGTCCGGATGGAACGAGGCAACTGGTTGCGGCGCCACGCCGCGATGCGAGGAGCGTGCGTATGAAACGAGTCACAGTGTGGACGATCGGTCTCGGGCTTTGCCTGCTCGCGGCGAGCGCCTCGGCGCAGCCGGTCCAGAACGTGAAGGAGGCGGTGGGCAACACGCGCGAGGTCCGGCAGGACCGGCGCCAGTTGGTGGGGGACGTCGCGGACGTCCGGTGGCTGGAGGAGCAGCTGAGGGCGCTCGATCGCGCGCACGACGCGCGGAACCGGCGCGAAGAGGACCGGATTCGCCAGAGGATCCGCACGTTCCTTCGCAAGGAGACGGCGGAGACCCGTCGCGAGGTGGCGCAGGATCGCCGCGAGATCGCGAAGAGCGCTCAGGAAACCAGGAGCGAGCGGCGCGAAGTGGCCCGTGACGCCCGCGAGGTGGAGCGGGAGCGGCGGGACGGGGACGTCCGGGACCGCGATTCGCGCGACGCGCGCCGTGACCTACGGGACGACGTGCGCGACCTGCGCGACGATCGCCGCGACCTGCGCGACGACGCGCGCGACGCCCGGGAATCGACGGCGCGGCTCGAGAAGCAGAAGGTAATCCTCCACGAGCTGCGCCGCATCCAGCCCGACATCCGCCAGCGGAAGCTCTGGGCGCTCGACCGGGAGCGGAGGCTCTTCGGCGAGTTCCTCCGGTTGACCCGCGAGGACGTTCGCGAGAGCGGGAAGGAACTGCGGGAGGATCGCGAGGAGCGCCTCGAGGATCGCCGCGAGCGCGGTGACGACCGGCGCGAGCGGCGCGAGGGGCGGTAGCGGATTCGATCGAAGCCGGCCCCGACCTTCGCGCGGGCGTCCGGTGCCGGTCTTACGCGGAATCGGCCGGGCCCTTGTCGGGCTCCGGCCGATTCGCGTTTCCTTCGCGGGGCGGCGTCGTGGGACCCGCCTTCCGCTCTCGTCCCGCCTCGCGAACGGCGCGGGCGAGGACGTATTCGATCTGTCCGTTCACGCTCCGCAGCTCGTCGGCGGCCCACCTCTCGAGCGCGTCCCAGAGACGCGGATCGATCCGAAGCAGGAACGCCTTGCGCGCGGACACGTCGCGGCTCCTTCCGCTCCTAGTTGTGGAGCGTCCCCGTGTTCAGGACCGGCGTGGCGGCCCGCTCGCCGCAGAGGACGACGAGCAGATTGGAGACCATGGCGGCCTGCCGCTCGGGATCGAGCTGGACCGTGTCGTGCTCCTTCAGCCGCGCGAGCGCCATCTCGACCATCCCGACCGCGCCATCCACGATCCTCTGCCGCGCCGCGATGATCGCCGCGGCCTGCTGGCGCTGGAGCATCGCGCCCGCGATCTCCGGCGCGTAGGCCAGGTGGCTCAGCCGCGCCTCGAGCACGTCCACGCCCGCCTGGCGGAGCCTCTCTTGGAGTTCCTTCCGGAGGTGTCCCGACACCTCGTCGGTGCTCCCGCGGAGCGAAAGGCCCTCGTGGTCCTCGGCGTCGTACGGGTATTCGCTCGCCAGGTGGCGCACGGCCGTCTCGCTCTGGATCGCCACGAACGACTCGTAGTCCTCCACGTCGAACGACGCCTGCGCCGAGTCGCGCACCTTCCAGACCACGACCGCGGCGATCTCGACCGGGTTGCCCGCCTTGTCGTTCACCTTGATCGTCTGCCCGTTCAGGCTCCGCACGCGGAGCGTGACGCGCTTGCGCAGGTTGAAGGGATTCGTCCACCACCAGCCTGTGTCGCGTACGGTCCCGACGTAGGAGCCGAAGAAGATCAGCACGACCGCCTGATTCGGCTGCACCGTGAAGAGCCCCGCGAAGGCGAGGATCGACGCGATGAGGAGTGGAAGGGCCGCCAAGAGCTGACCCGGCTCCTCGCGCGAGATCGCCGCGATGAAGTAGTTGATCGCCGCCGCCGCCAAGAGGAGCCCCACCACGAGTCCGAGGCCCCCGCTCCACGCTTTCACCTGCCGTTCGTTCGTCATGTTCCTCCTGACCTCCCTTGGGCTGACCATGCCCTTATGATGTCAATATGATATCAAAATGATACGAGAAGTCAAGGGGCGCCGCCCATCGGCCGAGGGAATCCACCTCCGGAGGGGTAACGTCCTGTAATCAAAGACTTAATCCGCTATCTCGAAGGGGTCTTCGGGGTGGTGGCCGACGAGTCGGGTCGCGAGGATTCACTCTCCCCGGCACCCTCCATCCAGGGGCAGGTCGGGTCCAGAGAGTAGGGGACGTAGTAGTAGTGGTCCGCGATCGGCTTCCCCTCGTAGGGATTCTGGCCCTCCCAGATCTCGAAGTGGACTCCCTCGTAGCTGGCGCATTCGCTGTATCGCTCGACCAGGCCGTCGCCGTCCAGATCGGTTTCAACGCGGTCGGACCGTACGGAGAACGCGCGTCGAGGCGCAACGAACGCCAAACCGGCCACGCCCTCCGCCGCGCCGGCCGGAATCGCACGGATGCGATAGACGCCTCGGCCCGAGGCCGAATCGAAGTTCATGTCACGAACGTCTCGAAGGCGCATCTCCACGACAGCGCTGAGTATCCCGGCCTCTATGGTGAGTTCTTCCGCGTGCTCGAACTGCGCCACGAGTGTCAACGTGTCACCGGCGACCAGGGTCGTGTCGCCGAGATCCGTCACGAGGCCGTGGTCGCTCAGATCCCCGAAGAGCCCTACCGAGCGCTCGAAGTCGAACACTGGCTCGTGCGCCGCTGTAGCGGGCCCGACCATCCCGGCGGCGAAGGCCAGCGCTGCGACGATGACAGCCACCCGCGGCCCAAGCATCGCTACTCCCGGATCAGCTTCTTGTACTTCAGCCGGTGGGGCTGGTCGGCCGCGGCGCCGAGGCGCATGTGGCGGTTCGCCTCGTAGTCCTGGAAGTTCCCCTCGAACCAGACGACGCTGCCGTCGTCCTCGAACGCGATCATGTGCGTCGCGATCCGGTCGAGGAACCAGCGGTCGTGGCTGATGACCACCACGCAGCCCGCGAACTCGAGGATCGCCTCCTCCAGCGCGCGAAGCGTGTCCACGTCGAGATCGTTCGTCGGCTCGTCCAGGAGGAGGACGTTGCCGCCCGACTTCAAGAGTTTCGCCAGGTGGACCCGGTTCCGCTCGCCGCCCGAGAGGTTCTTCACCAGCTTCTGCTGATCGGCGCCCTTGAAGTTGAACGCGGCGACGTAGGAGCGCGAGGGGACCTCGCGGTCGCCCAGCTCCACGACGTCCTTGCCGTCGGAGATCTCCTCCCAGACGTTTCGGGCGCCGTCGAGCGTGTCGCGCGACTGGTCCACGTACGCGATCTTCACCGTGTCGCCGAGCCGGAGCGCGCCCGCGTCGGGCTTCTCGAAGCCCGCGATCAGCCGGAAGAGAGTCGTCTTGCCCGCGCCGTTCGGTCCGATGATCCCGATGATTCCCGCGGGCGGGAGCGTGAAGGTCAGCCCTTCGATCAGGACGCGATCGCCGTAGCCCTTCACGAGGTCCTTCGCCTCGACCACCAGGTTTCCGAGGCGGGGGCCCGCCGGAATGGTGATCTCGTTGATCTCCTGGCGCTTCTCGTGATCCTGCTCCAGGAGCCGCTCGTACGCGGCGAGACGCGCCTTTCCCTTGGCCTGGCGGGCGCGCGGCGACATGCGGACCCACTCCAGCTCGCGCTGCAGCGAGCGCTGGCGCGCCGTCTCCTGCTTCTCCTCCACGGCGAGCCGCTGCTCCTTCTGCTCCAGCCACGAGGAGTAGTTCCCCTCCCAGGGAATTCCGCGGCCCCGGTCGAGCTCCAGGATCCATCCCGCGACATTGTCGAGGAAGTAGCGGTCGTGGGTCACCGCGACGACCGTGCCGGGATATTCGTGGAGGAACCGCTCCAGCCACGCCACCGACTCCGCATCCAGGTGATTCGTCGGCTCGTCGAGGAGGAGCATGTCGGGACGCGAGAGGAGGAGACGGCAGAGCGCGACGCGGCGACGCTCGCCTCCCGAGAGCTTCGCGACGTCCGCGTCGCCGGCGGGGACGCGGAGCGCGTCCATCGCGATCTCGACGGTCCGCTCGAGTTCCCAGGCGTTTCGGACTTCGATCTCCGCCATCACCTTCCCGTGCTCGTTCATGACCTTGTCCATCTCGTCCGGCTCGAGGGCTTCGCCCAGCTTCAGATTGAGCTCGTTGAAGCGGTCGAGGAGCGCCTTCGTCTCCGCCACACCCTCCATGACGTTTCCGAGCACGTCCTTCGTCGGATCGAGCTGAGGCTCCTGGGGGAGGAACCCGACCTTCAGGCCCTTCGCCGGCCGGGCGTCGCCCGAGGAGGGCTCCTCCACGCCGGCCATGATGCGGAGCAGGGTGCTCTTGCCGGCGCCGTTCAGACCGAGCACGCCGATCTTGGCGCCGGGATAGAACGAGAGGGAGATGTCCTTCAGCACTTCGCGTGCCGGGGGATAGACCTTGTTCACACGGTGCATCGTGTAGACGAATTGAAGAGCCATCGCTCGGAAATCCTCGGATCGTCGGGGTTTCGCGTGATGCGCGGGGAAGGCGCGTTCGATGCGGCGTGCCGCGGTTCGAGCGGGAGTATATACTCAACGAGGGCGGCGCGACCAGGGACACGACCGGCGCCGCGCTCCGATCGGAGGGAACCATGTCCGGCACCAAGATCACCATCCGAAACAACGGATCGATTCGCGTGGAGGGGGACTTCACGCTCTGCGATCAGGACGGCCGCGCCTTCGACTTGAGCGGCCGCACGTCCATCTCGCTCTGCCGTTGCGGCCACTCCGCCAACAAACCCTTCTGCGACAGCAGCCACAAGGACTGCGCGTTCGCTTCGGTCATCGAGGCTCGGGTCCTGCCGCCGCCCGCGCCGAAGCCGGTGTAGGGCCATGGCGGCCCGGCCCACCTCGGGCGCCTTCGAGATTCGCCCCTTCCGCGCCGAGGATTATCGGGGGCTCCTGCGCGGCGGCACGCCGCCGTGCATCTCCATCTACCTGCCGACGCACCGCAAGCACCCGGACTGGAAACAGGATCCGGTCCGATTCCGTTCGCTTCTCTCGGAGGCCGAATCGCTGCTGGGAACGGGCGGCGTCCGCGATCCGAAAGGAGTGACGGAGCCGCTTCGCGCCCTCCTAGATCAGCCCTACTGGGAGCACGCGCTCGACGGGCTCGCCGTCTTTCTCTCCGGCGGCTCGATGATCGGCTTTCGGCTTCCCATGCCGGTGCCCGAGCGCGTGGTCGTCGCGGACACGTACCACACGAAGCCGCTCCTCCGGTTCCTCCACGCGAACCGGCGCTACTTCGTCCTCTCGGTCAGCCAGAACGACGTCACGCTCTACGAGGGATCGTCGTTCGGCGCCGGAGCGGTCGACTTGGCCGGCGTTCCCACGAGCCTCCGCGACGCCCTCGGCGCCCCGATCCACGACCGGGTCATGACCGTGTACGGCGGCGGCGGCGGCGCCTCCACGATCCAATCGCGCGGACCGGGGCGCGAGGAGGCGAAGGAGGAGCTGCTGAAGTATTTCCGCGCGGTGGACAAGAGCCTCCGCGACTACCTGCGCGACGAGACCGCGCCGCTCCTCCTGGCGGCGGTCGGCTACTGCCATCCCATCTACCGAGAGGCGAACACGTACCCGCATCTCCTCCCGAACGGCATCGAAGGGAACTTCGAGCGATCGAACGGGGAGAGGATCCACGCCGCGGCCTGGCCGATCGTCACGGCCCATTTCGACGTCGAGATCGCCGCGTGGCGCGATCGCTACGACGCCGCGGCGGGCACGGGCCTCGCGTCGGACCGCCTGGAGGAAGTCGCGGCCGCGGCGGTGGCCGGCCGCGTCCGCTGCCTGTTCGCGGAGGAGGGCGCGACGGTCTGGGGGATGCTCGACCGGGCCAACGGGGAGATCATGCTGCACGACCGGCAGCTCCACGATCGCGACGGGGACCTGGTGGACGACGTGGCCGAGGAGGCGGTCGTCCGGGGCGCCGAGGTCTACCTGCTCCCGCGCGACCGCATGCCTTCCGCGTCGCCGGTCGCGGCGCTCTACCGCTTCTGATCCGGACCGGAGCGCGTTCGCGCTAGAAGACGCCGCCCGAGGCGCCGCCGACGATGATGGCGGCGGCGCCGAAGGCGAGCAGGATCGCGCCCGACATCCGGTTCACCCAGACGAGGCTCGCCGGGGAGAAGCGCGACCGGACCATCGAGACCGCGCCCGAGAGCGCGAGCCACCAGGCCGCCGACCCGAGGAAGACGCCGGCGACCAGCGACGCCGCGGACGCCGGTCCCTTCTCGATGGAGCCGAGCCCCAGGCCCGCGAAGACGGCCGCGAACGAGAGGATCGTCATCGGATTCGTGATGGTCAGGAGGAAGGTGCTCCCCCAGGCCCCCCAGAGCGAGGGTCTCGGCTCGGCCCCCGGGGATCCCTCCGTCGGCATCTCGGGCGGCCGCGCGGCGAGCGTCTTCCAGCCGAGCCAGCAAAGGAAGAGGCCCCCGGCCCACGCGAACCAGAGCCTCCCCTTCATCAGGGCCTCCGAGACGATCGTGATCCCGAACGCGGCCACGACCCCGTAAATGGCGTCGGCCGTAGCCGCTCCGAGTCCCGAGGCGAAGCCCGACGCCCGGCTCTCGGCCAGGGTGCGCCGGATGCAGAGAATCCCGATCGGGCCGACCGGGGCGGCGATGCAGAAGCCGAGAATGGCTCCGCGGAAGAAGAGGGAGGGGTCCACGGGCCCCAGGATACCCCGGGCCGAGGCCCTGGCGGAACCCCCTTCGAGGGGGTAGAATGGGGGCCTTCACCTTCCGCCGCGCCCACTCCCCTCGAACCCATGCGCGGCGATCGACCCGGAGGTAGCCCTTGCACGTCGCCGAGCCCGAGTCCTCGACCAAGACACGCGTTCTCTACCCCGCCCGCAACCCGAAGGGCCGCCGCCTCACGGCGGAGGACCTCTGGAGGATGACGCGGGTCGGCGGCCCGGCGCCGTCTCCCGACGGCTCGTTCCTGATCGTCCCGGCCACGGCCTACGACATGGAGGCGAACCGGGGCCGGTCCCGGCTCTGGCTGGTGCCGCGCGCCGGCGGGACGCCGAGGCCCCTCACGTCGGAGGAGACGGGCGCGTCCGAGCCGCGGGTCTCCCCGGACGGGACGAGCGTCCTCTTCACCCGTTCGGCGGGAGAGGAGAAGGCCCAGGTCGCGCTCCTCCGCCTGGACGGTGGGGAGGCGGAGCGGCTGACCGACATGCCCCTCGGCGCCTTCGACGCGCGATGGTTCGCGGACGGCAAGCGGATCGCCTTCGTGGCGATGCTCCTCGCCGAGGCGCCGACCGCGGCGGGGACGAAGGACCTCATGGAACGGCGCGCCAAGGATCCCGTGAAGGCGCACGCCACCGAGGACCGCCTCTATCGCTATTGGGATCGCTGGCTCACGGCCGGCGAGCGCCCGCACCTCTTCGTGCTCGACCTCGAGTCGCGCGCGCTCACCGATCTCACGCCGGGCGGCACGGGCTGGTTCGAGCTGATGGAGCCGAGCGGCCAGTACGACATCGCTCCGGACGGAAGCGAGATCGCCTTCGTCGCGAACGCGAGCGAGCCGCCGCACCATCTTCTGCGCTGGGCGCTCTTCGCCGTCCCGACGGACGGATCGGGCCGCGTTCGGGCCCTGGCGCCGCCGGAGCGGATGGGCGCGGTCGCCGACGCGCACCGCCCCCGCTACAGCCCGGACGGCTCCGCGATCCTCTACGGCATCCAGCGGGATCCCTATTTCTACGCCGACAAGATCCGGCTCGTCCGTCACGACCGCGCCTCCGGAGCGCACGAGGTCCTGACCGAGGGCTGGGACCGCTCCCCCTCGTCGTGGGACTTCGCGCCCGACGGCACGCTCTTCCTGGAGGTGGAGGACCGCGGCGCGCCCCGGATCTTCTCGTACCGCCCCGGGGAGAAGGAGCCGCGTCCGCTCGAGCGGGAGGGCTCCGTCGCCGGGCTCGTCCCGGGCGGCGACGGGCGGCTCTACTTCACGCACCAGACGATCGTCGCGCCGGCCGAGGCGGCCTCCTGCCGCGCGGACGGCTCGGACTTCCGCCGCGAGACCACCTTCAACGACGCGCTCCTCGCCGAGATCTCGTTCGGCGAAGTGCGGGAGATGGTCGTCGCGGGCGCGGGGGGCGATCCGGTCCAGATGTTCGTCGTGCTCCCGCCCGGTCACGATCCGTCGCGCCGCGCTCCGCTCGTCCACGTGATCCACGGAGGGCCGCACGGAATCAGCGCCGACAGCTTCCACTTCCGCTGGAACCTCCAGGCGTTCGCGGCGCCCGGGTACGTCGTCGCCGCGGTGAATTTCCACGGCTCCACGTCGTGGGGCCAGGCCTACGCCGCGTCGATTCTCGGCGAGCAGGGCGACAAGCCGCTCGCCGACATCGAGCGCGCGAGCGACGCGCTCGTCGCCGCGGGGCTCGCCGACGAGCGGCGCATGGGGGTCGCGGGCGGCTCGTACGGCGGCTACATGGTCTGCTGGATCGCGTCGCAGACCGACCGCTACCGTTGCGCCGTGAATCACGCGGGCGTCTACGATCTCCTGGCGGAGTACGCGAGCGACGTGACGCAGGGCCGCCACAAGGCCTACGGCGGCGAGCCGTGGGACCGGATCGACCAGATCGACCGGAACAATCCCGCGCGCTTCGCGAAGGGATTCACGACGCCCATGCTCGTCATCCACGGCGAGCGGGACTATCGCGTGCCGCACACGCAGGCGCTGGCGGTCTACAATGTCTACAAGGCGAAGGGGGAAGAGGCGCGGCTCCTCTTCTTCCCCGACGAGAACCACTGGATTTTGAAGCCGCGCAACTCCATCGTGTGGAATCGTGAAGTACACGACTGGCTTCGCCGCTGGCTGACGCCCCCGTCCGGGGACGCGGCGTAGCGGAGACCGCCCGTGGGGGGGCACATCCGAACGGAGGGAATCATGAGAAGCACGAAGCGAAACGCCTGGAGCGTCGCCGGCGTGGCCCTCGCCGCGTTGGTGCTCGCCGGAGCGACGGGCTGCGGCGGAGGAACCGCCGAGGCCGAGAAGGACAAGACCGAAACGCTCACCGCGGGGACGACGTTCGTCGCGTCGCTGCAGAACACGATCGACACCGGCCAGAACAAGGTCGGGGACGCGATCACCCTGCAGACCATCGAGCCGGTTCGCGTGAACGAAATGGAAGTCGTTCCGGCCGGATCGACGATTCGCGGGGAGGTCACCCACATCGACCCGGCCGGCCGTATCGCGGGGGGCGCGGAGCTGACGCTCCGGTTCACCTCGCTCGACACGCCGGACGGGAAGAACTACGCCATCTCCTGCGAGCCGTTCCGGCTCACGGGTAAGGGCGAGGCCAAGTCGAGCGCGCTCCAGATCGGCGGCGGCGCGGTCGCGGGCGGCATCGTCGGCGGCATTCTCGGCGGCAAGGACGACATCGGAAAGGGCGCCGCGGCCGGAGCCATCATCGGGACGGGCGTCGCCATCGCCACGAAGGGCGACCAGATCGTCCTCCCGGCGGGTCAGAAGATGAAGGTCTCGCTCGACGCACCGGTCACGGTGACGATGCCGAAACCGGCCACCTCGTAGGACGAGGGGAGGAGCCCGAGCCGCTCGATGCGCTGGTCCTGGCGAATCGCCACCGTCGCGGGGATCCCGGTCCGGATCCACGCGACGTTCGGGCTCCTCCTCGTCTTCATCTTCGGCGTCCACCTCGCGGGGGGCCAGAGCGTCCCCAAGGCGCTCGAAGGGGTGGCGCTCCTCCTCGCGGTCTTTGCCTGCGTGGTGCTCCACGAGTTCGGCCACGCGCTCACGGCGAAGCGCTACGGCGTGCGGACCCGCGACATCACCATTCTCCCCATCGGCGGCGTCGCGCGCCTCGAGCGGATCCCGGAGAAGCCGCTCCAGGAGATCGTCGTCGCGCTGGCGGGGCCGGCCGTGAATCTCCTCATCGCCTGCATCCTCCTCGTGCCGTTCGCGTCGGCCGTCGCCGACATGCAGGACGCCGAGGCCGCGGCGAAGGCGCTCCAGGGCGACTTTCTGGCGGAGCTCTTCGCCATCAACGTCTTTCTCGCCGTCTTCAATCTCGTTCCCGCCTTCCCGATGGACGGCGGCCGCGTGCTGCGGGCCGCGCTGGCCACCCGGCTCGACTACGTGCGGGCGACCCAGATCGCCGCGTCGGTGGGGCAGGGGATCGCGCTCGTCTTCGCGATCGTGGGCCTCTTCGGGATCCCGGACGTCCTCGCGCCGAATCCCGTCCTCCCCTTCATCGCGCTCTTCGTCTTCTTCGGCGCGGGCCAGGAGGCGGCCGCGGTCCAGATGCGCTCCGCCTTCGACGGGGTCCCCGTGGGCCGCGCCATGGTGCGCGAGTTCCACGTTCTCTCCGAGGAGGAGCCTCTCTCGCGGGCGGTCGAGCTCCTCCTCGCGGGGAGCCAGCACGACTTTCCCGTGGTCGCCGCCTCCTCCACGGCGTCCGCGCCGGCCGTCGGCATCCTCACGCGCGCCGATCTCCTGAAGGCGATCGCGGGTGGCGACACGGCCCGGCCCGTCCGCGAGGTCGCGAAGCGCGATTGCGGCGTGGCCCACCCGCGCGAGCTCCTGGAGCCGGTCTTCATCCGGATGAACGAGAAGGGATGCTCGGCGCTCCCCGTCGTGGACGACGCGGGCGCCGTGGTCGGCATGGTCACGCTGGAGAACGTGGGCGAGCTGGCCGCGGTGCAGGCCGCGCTGGGGCGCGCCCCGTCGGCGCGGCGCGGCTAGACGCGCGCCGCGGCAGGCGTTAGATTGACGGCCCCATGAGCCTCCTGCGGAGTCACCTGAAGACCTCGAGCGAGGAGTTCCTTCGCAACCGGGCTCACCACGAGCGGCTCGCCGCCGAGCTTCGCGCGCGCCTCGAGTCGGTCGCGAAGGGGGGCTCCGATCAGGCCGTCGCGCTCCACCGGAGCCGCGGCAAGCTGTTGCCGCGCCAGAGGATCGAACGCCTCCTCGACCCCGACACGCCCTTCCTCGAACTCTCCGCCCTCGCGGCCGGGGGCCTCTACAACGACGAGGTCCCGTCCGGCGGAGTCATCACCGGCGTGGGGCGGATCTCGGGACGCGAGTGCGTCGTCGTGGCGAACGACGCGACGGTGAAGGGGGGCACGTACTATCCCCTCACCATCAAGAAGCACATCCGCGCGCAGGAGATCGCGCTGGAGAACCGGATGCCCGCCGTCTACCTGGTCGATTCCGGCGGGGTCTTCCTCCCGATGCAGGCCGAGGTCTTCCCGGACAAGGAGCACTTCGGCCGGATCTTCTACAACCAGGCGGTCATGTCGGCCGCGGGGATCCCCCAGGTGGCGGCCGTGCTCGGCATGTGCACCGCGGGGGGCGCCTACGTGCCCGCCATGTCGGACGAGAACGTGATCGTCCGCGGGACCGGGACGATCTACCTGGGTGGCCCGCCGCTCGTGAAGGCGGCGACCGGCGAAGAGGTAACGCCGGAGGACCTGGGCGGCGCCGAAGTCCACTCGCGCGTGAGCGGCGTGACCGACCACATGGCGGCCACGGAGGAGGAAGCCCTCGCGGTCGTGCGCGACATCGTGGAGCGGCTCGGCACCGTGAAGCGCGTCACGCTCGATCTCGCCGAGCCCGAGGATCCGCTCTACCCCGCGGAGGAGATCTACGGCGTCCTTCCGACCGACACGAAGCAGCCCTACGACGTCCACGAGCTCCTGGCGCGCCTGGTGGAAGGGAGCCGCTTCCACGAGTTCAAGTCCGAGTACGGAACGACCCTGGTCTGCGGCTTCGCGCGCTGGATGGGCTACCCCGTCGGGATCGTGGCCAACAACGGAGTCCTCTTCAGCGAGAGCGCGCTGAAGGGCGCCCACTTCGTCCAGCTCTGCGCGCAGCGGGAGATTCCGCTCCTCTTCCTCCAGAACATCACCGGCTTCATGGTCGGGAAGCGCTACGAGTCGGGCGGCATCGCGAAGGACGGCGCGAAGATGGTCCAGGCGGTGGCGACGGCGCAGGTGCCGCGGATCACGGTCCTCATCGGCGCGTCGCACGGCGCGGGGAACTACGCCATGTGCGGCCGCGGCTATCGGCCCCGCTTCCTCCTCGCCTGGCCCAACTCGCGCATCTCCGTCATGGGCGCCGAGCAGGCGGCGTCGGTCCTCGTGCAGGTGAAGCGGGACCAGCTCGCGCGCGAGGGGAAGACGCTCACGCACGCGGAGGCCGAGGCGATCGCCGCGCCCGTGCTGGAGAAGTACGAGCGCGAAGGGAGCCCCTATTTCGCGACGGCCCACCTCTGGGACGACGGGATCGTCGATCCCGCCGAAACGCGGGCCGCGGTCGCGCTCGCCCTCTCGGCGTCCCTGAACGCGCCCGTGACGCGCGGCCCCTCGCCCGTCTACCGGATGTGACCGGCCGAGCCCCCTCCTCGAGGACTTCATGACACCGACGACCTACACCCGGCTCCGGCTCGATCGCGGCGGCGCCGTCGCGCGTCTCACGCTCGCGCGGCCCGAAGTTCGAAACGCGTTCGACGACGTCTTGATCGGCGAGCTGGCGGAGGTCTGCGCCCACCTCCGCGCGGAGGCCGAGGAGCGCTTCGAGGACGCGCCGCGGGCCCTGATCCTCACGGGCGAAGGGAGCGCCTTCTGCGCCGGCGCCGACATGAACTGGATGAAGAAGAGCGTCGGCTTCACGCGCGAGGAGAACGAGGCCGACGCCCTTCGGTTCGCCGGCATGCTCCGGTCGCTCGACGAGCTGCCGATCCCCACGATCGCCCGCGTGAACGGCACCTGCCTCGGGGGCGGAATGGGGCTCATCTCCTGCTGCGACATGGTCGTGGCCCTGGAGTCGGCCGACTTCGGCTTCACCGAGGTGCGTCTCGGGATCGCGCCGGCCGTCATCTCGACGTTCGTCCTCCCGAAGCTCGGTCCCGCGGCGGCGCGCCGCTGGTTCCTGACCGGCGAGATCTTCAAGGGGGCGGTGGCCCGCGATCTGGGTCTCGTGCACGAAATCGTCTCCGACGCGGCCGCGCTCGACGCGGCGGTCGAACGGCTGGTGGAGGCGCTCCGCGGCAACGGGCCGAACGCCGTCGCCGCGGCGAAGCGGCTCATCCGCGAGGGGCTCGCCCGGACGCGCGACGCGTCGATCGAGCATACGGCCCGCGCCATCGCGGGGCTTCGCGCCTCGCCCGAGGGACAGGAAGGCCTCGGCGCCTTCCTCGAGAAGCGCCGGCCCTCCTGGAAGCGTTGAGCGCCGCGCCGCGCCGGGCGGGGACGTTTCGCAAGGTCCTCGTCGCGAACCGCGCGGAGATCGCCGTCCGCGTCTGCCGCACCCTCCGCGAGATGGGAATTCCATCGGTCGCCGTCTATTCCGAGGCCGACCGGGGCGCCGCCCATGCGCGCGCAGCCGACGAAGCCGTCTGCATCGGCCCCCCCGTTCCCTCCGAGTCCTACCTGAACATGGCCGCCATCTTCGACGCGGCCCGAGCCACGGGCTCCGACGCGATCCACCCGGGGTACGGCTTCCTCTCCCAGAGCGCCCCCTTCGCGCGCGCCTGCGCCGAGGCCGGCGTGACCTTCATCGGCCCTTCGGCCGAGAGCATGGAGATCCTCGGCGACAAGGCCTCGTCGCGCCGCACGGCGCAGCGCTGCGGCGTGCCGACCGTGCCCGGCGTCGAGGGGGTGGAGCGGGTGGAGGACGCGCTTCGGGAAGCGGCGCGGCTCGGATACCCGGTCCTCCTGAAGGCGGTCGGAGGCGGCGGCGGTCGCGGCATGCGCCGCGCGGCGGACGACGCGGAGCTGAAGGCGGCCTTCGACAGCGCGCGCCGCGAGGCGCGGACGGCGTTCGGCGACGACCGCCTCTTCCTCGAGAAGCTCGTCCATCCGGCGCGCCACGTCGAGATCCAGATCCTCGGCGACGGCCGGGACGCGATCGCGATCGGCGAGCGCGAGTGCAGCCTGCAGCGCCGCTACCAGAAGATCGTCGAGGAGTCGCCCTGCGCGGCGCTCGACGACCGCGCGCGCGCCGCGATGGAGAAGGCCGCGGTTGCGCTGGCGCGGGAAGCGAAGTACGCCGGAGCCGGCACCGTGGAGTTCCTCCTCGGGCCCGACGGCTCCTTCTACTTCCTCGAAGTGAACACGCGGCTCCAGGTGGAGCACCCGGTGACCGAGATGCGTTCCGGGCTCGACCTCGTGCGCGCTCAGATCGAGATCGCGGTCGGAGGCGCGCTTCCGAAGAAGCCGGCGCTTCGGGGCCACGCCATCGAGGCTCGCCTGAACGCGGAGGACCCGTATCACGGCTACCTCCCTCAGACCGGGAACGTCCTCCTCGCGGAGTGGCCCTCGGGCGATGGCGTCCGCGTGGACGCCGGAATCCGCCGCGGGCAGGCCGTTCACGCCCACTACGATTCGCTCCTCGCGAAGGTGATCGCGCACGGCGGCGATCGGGAGGAGGCGCGCCGGCGCTTGATCGGAGCGCTCGAGTCGCTGGCGCTCCTCGGGGTGGTGACGAACCAGGCGTTCCTGCTCCAAATCCTGGAAGACGACGCCTTCGTCCGCGCCGAGACCTTCACGCACACGCTGGAATCGCGCTCGTGGCCGGGCCCCGACGCGGTCCCCGACGTCGTGCTCGCGGCCGGGGCCGTGGCGCTCCACGCGCCCGCGGGCGTGGCGGCCGCGGGGCGCGAGGACGCCGACCGCTTCTCGCCCTGGCTTCGGCTCGGCGCGTGGGGCCGCGCGGAGGCGGCGCGATGAGCCGGCGCGTGGTCTTCCGATGGGGCGGGAAGCACGCCGAGGCCGCCGCGACCGTCCGCGCGGGAACGGTCGTCCTATCGCGCGACGGAAGGACGCTTCGGGCGGACGTCCATCGCGACGGAGCCTGGATCACGCTCACCGAGAGCGGGACGGCGGAGCGGCTCGCGGTGGCGAAGGACGCGCGCGGACTCTGGATCTCCCGGCGCGGCCGCGTCTGGCTCCTCGTCCCGGAGGGACGCGAGGGGGGCGCGCGGGGGGGCGCCGACGCGCCCGACGAGATCCGCGCGCCCATGACCGGCCGCGTGGTCTCGGTGGCGGCCACCGCCGGCGCCGCGGTGGGCGAGGGCGATCTCCTCCTCACGATCGAGGCGATGAAGATGGAATTCAAGCTGACGGCGCCCGAGGACGGCGCGGTGCTCGAGGTCGCCTGCGCCGAGGGGGATCGCGTCGAGCTGGGTCAGCTCCTCGTCCGGCTGAAGCCGTCGGCCGCCGCGGGGAGCGGGGAGGGAGCGGGCGCGTGAACGTGCGGATCGTGGAGGTGGGGCCGCGCGACGGGCTTCAGAACGAGAGCCGCGCGATCCCGACCGAGGCGAAGGTGGCCCTGGTGGACGCCCTCTCCGCCGCGGGGTTCGACGAGATCGAGGTGAGCGCCTTCGTCTCTCCGAAGTGGGTGCCCCAGCTGGCGGACGCCTCCGACGTCTTCGCGCGCATTCGGCGCCGTCCCGGCGTCACGTACGCGGCGCTCGTGCCGAACGAGCAGGGACTCGATCGCGCGCTCGAGGCGAAGGTCGGGAAGATCGCCGTCTTCACCGCCGCCTCGGAAACGTTCAATCGGAAGAACATCAACGCGGGGATCGAGGAGTCGATCGCGCGGTTCGCGCCGGTCGTGCCCCGGGCGCTCCGGGCGGGCGTCCGCGTGAGGGGCTACGTCTCCACCGCGTTCTGGTGTCCGTACGAGGGGAAGATCGACCCCGCGGCCGTGGTGCCGGTGGCGAAGCGGCTCCTCGACCTGGGCGTGGAGGAGATCTCGATCGGCGACACGATCGGGAAGGCGGTGCCGGACGAGGTGCACGCGCTCCTCGACCGGCTCCTCGACGCGCTGCCGCAAGACCAGATCGCGCTCCACTTCCACGACACGTACGGCACCGCGGTCGCGAACGCGCTGGCCGCGTACGCGCGCGGCATCACGACGTTTGACGCGTCCGCCGGCGGCGTGGGGGGCTGCCCCTACGCGCCGGGCGCCGCGGGGAACGTGGCGACCGAGGATCTGGTCTGGGCGCTCCGGCGCTCGGGGGCCGAGATCGCGGTCGATCTCGAGAAGGTCAGCGCCGCTTCCGACCTGCTGGCTTCCGCGCTCGGCCGGCCGCTCCCGTCGCGCGTCCGCGAGGCGCTGCGCGCCGGGCGGCCTTCTTCGTAGCCTTCCCCTTCGCGACCGGCTTCCGCGTCGCCGCCTTCCCT
>DATIQI010000023.1:0-5658 GCA_035470985.1 Acidobacteriota bacterium | reverse complement strand
GAGGCGCGGCGCTCGGCGGCACCGAGCCGAGCGGAATCGGCGCGACGGGCGCGGCATTGGATGTCGCGAGCGGATGCGACGCTCCCTCCGGAGGCGCGAGAGCGTCCACGGACGTCGAATCCGAATCGGCCGCCGCGATTCCGGGCGGAACCGGCTCGATCGCGCGAGCCTTCACGCCGCCTCCGTAGGGCCGCGACACGGTCGGCGGCGCGGGGTCCTCGTGCCGCGTCATCGCCAACCAGACCGAGGCTCCGAGGAGCACGACGCCCGCGAGCCCTCCGACGCCCCAGAGGAGCGCGCGCGTCGCGGCGGACTTCGCGCCGGAGCGCTCCTTCCCGCGGACCAGCGCGGTCTCCGCGAGCTGCACCGTCCCCTCGGGCGGCGTCTGGGCCACCTTCGCCCCCGCCGGTTCGAAGTCCCACCCTTCGGCGCCGGGCTTCCCGTCGGCCTTCGCGCGGGACTCGCGCGCCGGACGTTTCGCCGCGCCTCGGCCGGTGGCCGCGGGCGCGGCGTCCGCTTCGGCCGTCGGGAGCGGGAGAATCATGGAGGGTCGTTCGATCGCGGCGGGAGCGGCGGGCGGCGCGGGAGGCTCCACCGCGCGCGAAGCGCGGGCCTCCGACTCGACGGCGCGCGAGATGCCGGCGTCCGGCTCGATCGAACTCGGCGCGGCGTGGGGTTCGATCGCGCTCGGTGCCGTGTGCGACTCGATCGCGGGCGCGGCCGAAAGCGGCTCGATCGCGGGCGCGGCGGCCGGCGGCTCCATCCCAGGCGCGGGCGTCTCGTCCGCGTCGTGGTCCGCGTCGCTCGATCCGGCGTACGGACCCTGGACGACGCCTTCGACCGGTTCCGCGGACTCCGTCCGGCCGGCGGCGCCGGCCTCGCCCGCCCCGAAGATCTTCTCGACCGTCCAGTCGTCCGGAGCCTCCGCGGGAGCGGCGCCGCGATTCCGGATCAGCTCCACCTCGAGCGAGCACTCCTCGCACATGGAGACGTGCTCCTCGATCGGCAGCCGCTCGGCCGGAGTCATGCGATCGGAGGCGTAGCGTTCGAGCTCGGGTTTGGCTTCGCTGCAGTCCATTCAGCCTCGTCCCCGGAGTCGCCGCGGCGGCGGCAGAGGAATCCCCTTGGTCCCCGATATGAGGGCAACGAGAACTATCGGCGCGGAAGCGGACCTTCTTGACGGTTGGCTGACCGGGGCCGGGCGGCCCGAAGCCACAGGTATTCCGGGGGTTCGGCCCCGTCGAGCGGAACCCGCCGCGGGGTGACGCGCATGCGGATCGCGAGCGCCCGATCGAGCACGATCGGATCGCCGAACGAGTAGGGCATCTCCTCGGGCGCGGCGGGATCGGGGCGCTCTTCGAGGGTCCGGTCCATCGCCACGTCGTACGTGAGGCCCTCCAGGCGGACCTCTTCGAACATCACCTGAACCTCGGCACGCAACCGCTTGGAGGTATAGCAGTTGACGTGGTGGGGATTCAGCCGGTTCTCCAGGCGGTTGAAGTCGTCGTTCGGCGTCTTCAGGAAGAGGACGCCGCCGGGTTTCAACACGCGCGCGGCGTTCCGGACGAAGGCCGCGCCGTCGTGCAGATGCTCGATGACTTCGCTCGAGAAGACGATGTCGGCGCTCGCGTCGGGAAGCGGGAAGGGCTTCGTGGCGTCGTGCACCTGGAAGCGCAGATTCGGGCGGACGTAGCGGGACGACGCGGCGGCGATGGCGTCGGAGGCGATGTCGAAGGCCTCGACGCGCGCGGCCCGCGTGGCGAGGAGCGCCGCGCCCGCTCCTTCGTTCGTTCCCGCGTCCACCACCACCTTCCCCGCCGCTTCGGGGAGCGCCAGGTGGTAGGCGACGAGGTTCACGCGGACGAGGCCCGCCGGCTGCGCGCCGAGGACGAGCCGTTCGCACGTCGTCCCGGCCGCCACGCCGCCGAAGTCCTCGTACGGGCGGATCCGAACGTAGTGCGCGCCGAGGGCTCCGCCGACGAGCCGCACGTTCTCCGCCGCGCGCCTCAGGAGGCGGCGGGCGTACGCGACGTCGCGGTACCGGACGATCGCGAGGAGGAATCGGAGGAGGCGCAGGGCGGGTTTCGGGGCGCGGCGCGCGCGGCCCGGCCTAGTCGGGCAGGATGGCGCCCTCGATGGGACAAGCCTCGAGGCACGCGTTGCAGGAGACGCAATCCTCGGCGACGACGAAGAACCAGGTCGTGCCCTTCACGTTCTGACCGTCTCCCTTCTTGATGCAATCCACGGGGCAAACGTCCACGCAGGACGATTCGCCCTCGCAGATGTCTTTCACGATGACGTACGCCATTCGATCCTCCGCGACCGCGCCCGGTCCCCTAGTGGACCTGCAGCATGCGGTCGAGCGCGACCCGCGCCCACCGTTTCGTCGTCTCGGGAACGCGGATGGGGTTCACGACCTCTCCCCGGACCAGGCTCTCCAGGGCCCAGAGCAGGTTTTGGGGCGAAATTCGGTACATGGTAGCGCAGAGACAGAAGTCTTTCGAGAGAATCACGATCTTCTTCTCGGGCATCTGCCGCGCGAGCCGGTTCACGAGATGGTACTCGGTGCCGACGGCCCACTTCGAGCCGGCCGGCGCCTCCCGGAGGGTTCGGATGATGAACTCGGTCGATCCGACCGCGTCGGCGACCGCGACCACCTCGTGCGGCACTTCCGGATGGACGAGGATCTTCGTTTCGGGGTCCTCGGCCTTCCGTTCCTGGACGTGCCGCAGCGTGAACTTCGTGTGGACCGAGCAGCATCCCTTCCAGACGATCACCCGCGCCGCGCGGATCGCCTCCTCGGAGAGCCCGCCCCGGACCTGCGCGGGGTCCCAGAGGACGATCCGCTCCTCGGGAATCCCCATCGCGATCGCCGTGTTCCGTCCGAGGTGCTCGTCGGGAAAGAAGAAGATCTGCTCGCGCTGCGCGAACGCCCACTCGAAGATCGCGCGGCAATTCGAGGAGGTGCAGACCGCGCCGCCCCGCTCGCCGCAGAACGCCTTCAGCTCCGCCGTCGAGTTCATGTAGGTGACCGGCGTGATCGCGTGGAGTCCCAGGCCCGTCAGCTCGGACCAGGCTCGGTGCACGTCCTCGCTCTGCGCCATGTCGGCCATGGAGCAGCCCGCGTTCAGATCGGGAAGGACGACCGTCTGGTGCGGCGCGCGGAGGATGTCGGCGCTCTCGGCCATGAAGTGAACGCCGCAGAAGACGATGAACGCGGCGTCCGTCCGCTCCGCCCCGAGGCGGGCGAGCTTGTAGGAATCGCCCGTGATGTCGGCGTGGCGGATGATGTCGTCCCGCTGGTAGTGGTGCCCGAGGACGACCACGCGTCCGCCGAGCGCGCGTTTGGCGGCGGTGATCCGCTCCGCGAGCGCGTCGTCGTCCAGCTCGAGATAGGGCTCCAGATAGGCTCGCCGGCTCATCCGTTCATTCTTCGTCGTCCCGCGGCGCACCGTCAAGCGCTTCCCCCGGCCGCCGCGCGAACCGCGACGCCTCCTCCGGCGTCTAAAGAGCATGCGCGGCTCCGCTTAGCGCGCCGCGGCGTCCCCCTCTGGACCGGACCGGCCGCGCCGCCTACAATCGGCGCACGGCCCCTCGGGGCATCCACGCCAATCGCTTCGACGCATTCCAACACGAAAGGGATTCCAGGTTGAGCGCGCCGACGTTCGCTCGAATCAACGACTTGAACCTGCACGTCGCCACGGTGAACGGCTCGGGAAGCCAGACCGCGAACGCGACGCTGCTTCGCGCCGTCTTCCAAATGGGCGTGCCGGTCTCGGGCAAGAACCTCTTCCCGTCCAACATCGCGGGGCTTCCGACCTGGTTCACCATCCGCGTGAACGAGCGGGGCTACCTGGCGCGCCGGCGCGAGAACGATCTCCTCGTCGCGATGAACCCGGAGACCGCCGCGGCCGACATCGCCACCATGGGCCCCGGCTCGGTCGCGATCGTGAACGCCGGGATCACCCTGCCGGAGACTCCCTCCGACCGGACGGTCCACGTCGTCCCCTTCACGAAGCTGGTGGAGCCGATCGTTCCCGACGCGAAGCTCCGCAAGCTGGTCGTGAACATGATCTACGTCGGCGTCGTGGCGCACCTGATCGGCATCGATCCGGCCGAGGTAGACCGCGCGCTCGCGGCGCAGCTGGGGCGGAAGCAGAAGGCGCTCGCGATGAATCGCGAGGCGGTCCGCGCCGGAATGGAGTACGCGCGCGAGCACCTGCCCCGCGCCCCCTTCGGCGTGGAGCGCCGCGCGCTCACCGAAGGGAAGATCCTCATCGAAGGAAACACCGCGGCGGCGCTCGGCGCCATGCTCGGCGGCGTCACGTTCGTCTCCTGGTACCCCATCACCCCCTCGTCGAGCCTGGCGGAGTCGCTGCACGGCTACCTGGAGCGCTATCGGCGCGATCCGAAGACGGGCCGCGCCACGTTCGCCATCCTCCAGGCGGAGGACGAGATCGCCGCGATCGGGATGGTCCTCGGCGCCTCGTGGGCCGGCGCCCGCTCCATGACCGCGACCTCCGGACCCGGCCTCTCGCTCATGACCGAGTTCGTCGGCTACGCGTACTACGCCGAGATCCCGGCGGTCATCTGGGACATCCAGCGGATCGGGCCGAGCACCGGGCTCCCGACGCGAACGTCGCAGGGCGACCTCCTGAGCGCGGCCTTCATGTCGCACGGCGACACGAAGCACGTGCTCCTCTTCCCCTCCACCGTGGACGACTGCTACCGGTTCGGCATGGAGGCGTTCGATCTCGCCGAGCGCCTGCAGACCCCCGTCATCGTGATGAGCGATCTCGATCTCGGCATGAACGTCTGGATGTCCGATCCGTTCGCCTATCCGGAGACGCCCTGGGATCGCGGAAAGGTCCTCGACGACGAGGCGCTGGCGAAGGTGAAGACGTTCGAGCGCTACCGCGACCTGGACGGCGACGGAATCCCCTACCGGACGCTTCCCGGACAGAAGGATCCGCGCGCGGCCTACTTCACCCGCGGATCGGGCCACGACGAGCACGCGCGCTACACCGAGTCGAGCGTCACCTACCCCCGCATCATGGACCGGCTCTCCAAGAAGTACGACACCGCCCGCCGCTTGGCGCCCGGGCCGGTCGTGGATCGCGCCCCGCGCGCGACGGTCGGGCTCTTCTCCTTCGGCTCCACGGCGTGGGCCATGGAGGAGGCGCGCGATCTCCTCCGCGAGGACGGCGTGGAGACGTCGCACCTGCTCCTGAAAGCCTATCCCTTCCATCCGGACGTTCGCGCGTTCGTCGCGTCGTGCGAGCGGGTCTACGTCGTGGAGCAGAACCGCGACGCTCAGATGGCCGCGCTCCTGCGCCACGACATGCCCGATCTCGCGCCCCGCATCCGGTCCGTGCTCCACTACGACGGCCTCCCCATCGACGCCCGCAGCATCGCCGAGGGCGTCCGGGCGGGAGAGCGCGAGGAGGTGGCCGCCCGATGAGCCCCGCCGCGAAGTCGCCGCAAGGTCCGCCGCCCGGCGCCCCCGTGAACCGGATCGGCCTCACCCAGGCCGACTACAAGGGATCGAAGTCCACGCTCTGCCCCGGCTGCGGACACGACGCGATCACGAACAGCATCGTCGCCGCGGCGTTCGAAATGGGGCTCGATCCGCATCGCCTGGCGAAGCTCTCGGGCATC
>DATIQI010000022.1:0-2169 GCA_035470985.1 Acidobacteriota bacterium | reverse complement strand
GTGAAAGTCAAATCACCGTGGCCCTCGACCCGCTCAATACGTCGGCGACCCTTCACCTGGGCTGGCACTATCTAATGGCCGGGGAGCCGTCGCGTGCCATTCCCGAGTACGTGGCGACGCTTCAACTCGATCCCAGTTTCGGGCCCGCCCACCAGCAGCTGACGTGGGCCTTCCTGTTGACTGGGCGCTACCGCGAGGCCGACGAGGCGTACCGGAAGTACGCGGATCTCACCGGGGAGCGGGATACGCTCGCGCTGAAGGCCCTGATCGCGGCCCGGCGCGGGCAGACGAAAGACGCTTCCCGAATGCTCTCGAAGTTGATCGAGGGCGCCGACCGGGGAGAATTCGCGTCGTACGATGTGGCTGCCGTACTGGCCTTCCTAGGCAGGGACGATGAGGCATTCCGGTGGCTCGATCGCTCCATCGAGAAGCGCGAGCCCGCGGCAATCGAACTTCTACAGGATCCGTTCTTGAAGACGCTTCGTGCGGATCCCCGTTTCCCAACGCTCCTTCGACGGGTGGGGATAGACGCCGCCGTCGGGTTAGATTGACCGCCCCATGTCCCTCGCACTCGGCGCTCGGCTCGGCATCTACGAAATCCTCGGACCCCTCGGATCCGGCGGGATGGGTGAGGTCTACCTCGCCCGCGACACGCGTCTCCGCCGGGAGGTCGCCGTCAAAGTGCTCCCCGCCGCGCTCGCCGCGGATGACGGGTGGCGCGAGCGCTTCATTCGCGAGGCGCAGATCCTGGCCTCCCTCAACCACCCGAAGATCGCCACCATCCACGGCCTCGAGGAGACTCCGGACGGTGGCCGTTTCCTGATCCTCGAGCGCGTCGAGGGGGACACGCTGGCCGCCAGGCTCCGAAACGGCGCGCTGCCCGTTCCCGAGGCGATCGACGTCTGCGGTCAGATCGCCGTGGCGCTCGAGGCGGCCCACGGTAAGGGAGTCGTCCATCGCGACCTGAAACCGGGGAATGTGATGATCACACCCGCAGGCGACGTCAAGCTTCTCGACTTCGGGCTCGCGAGCAGCGCCGGCGCGGGCATCGGCGCCGAGGGGACGTCCCGCGCGGTGGGCGCCGTCGTCACCCAGTCGGCCCGCCCCGACGCGAGCACCATGATGGGAACTCCCGGCTATATGAGCCCGGAGCAGGTGCGCGGTGAGGAACAGGACCGCAGGACCGACATCTTCTCGTTCGGGTGCGTCCTCTACGAATGTCTGTCGGGCCGCCGCGCGTTCTCCGGGAAGACGGCGCCGGAAGCGATGGGCGCGGTCCTCTACGCGACGCCCGATCTCGGGGCGCTTCCGGGCGGCACGCCGGACGGGATCCGGACGCTCCTCGAGCGAAGCCTGGAGAAGGATCGGTCGCGACGTCTGCGCGACATCGGGGACGCCCGGATCGAGATCGACGCCGCGAAGGGAAGACGGGACACCCGGGTGATGCCCGCGGTCGCGACGCCGCTCCACAATCTACCCAAGCCGCGGACCAGCTTCGTCGGCCGGGAGCGGGAGCTGGCCGAGTGCTCGCGTCTCCTCGATGAGAACCGCGTTCTCACGCTGACGGGGGTCGGCGGGAGCGGGAAGACGCGGCTCGCGCTCAAGATTGCCGAGACGCGAGGGAGCGCACACAAAGACGGCGTCTGGTTCGTCGACCTGGCTCCGGTTCAAGAGGAGGTGCGGGTCCCCGTCGCCGTGGCCACCGTGCTCGGAGTCAAGTAGGAGCCGGGTGGATCGCTCCTCGCGAGTCTGAGCGTCCACCTCACCGAGAAGGACTTGTTCCTGGTGCTCGACAACTGCGAGCACGTTCTCGCGGCCTGCACCGAGCTGGCCGAAACGCTCCTCGCCGCGAGCCCCGGCCTCAAGCTCCTGGCGACGAGCCGCGAGGGTCTCGGGCTGGACGGAGAGCGCCTGTTCGCGGTCCGCTCGCTCGGCGTTCCACGTCGCGAGGAGTGGCACGATGCGCACGCCGTGGAGGCTTCCGACGCGGTGCGCCTCTTCGTCGATCGCGCCCGTGCCGCGGAGGGCCGGTTCGCCCTCACCGACGCCATCGGGCCGGTCGTGGCGGAGATCTGCCGGCGGCTCGACGGTATTCCCCTAGCCATCGAGCTGGCAGCCGCGCGCGTAAAGGTCCTCTCGGTGGACCAGATCCGTTCGAAGTTGGACGAT
>DATIQI010000021.1:0-2899 GCA_035470985.1 Acidobacteriota bacterium | reverse complement strand
GGCCAGATGCGCGGGCACGGTGCGGCCGCGGGCCTGCTCGTCGAGCACGCGGATCGCGGGGTCGTCGAAGATGCGCGCAGCGGCGGCGCAGAGGGATCGGCCTTGGGTGCGGCTGGCGCGGTTGGCGACGCGGGCGACGAGGAAGGCGTCGCAGCGGGCATCGATATCCGTGAGCGACGTGGGATTCGAATGTCCGGCACGGACGAACGGCCGGGCCGAACGGCGTCGTTCCTCGCGACTTTTCCACCAACCCCGAGGGGTCTCGGCCTGTATTGATGATCGAACAGGACGAACAAGAACTCGTCGAACGGGCCAAGCAGGGTGACGCCAGAGCCTTCGAGAAACTGGTCCAGGCGTACGAACGGGTGATCTTCAACCTCGCGTTTCGAATGACGAACGATCGCGAGGACGCGCGGGACATCGCGCAGACCGTGTTCGTGAAGGCGTATCAGGGCCTGAAGGGGTTCGACCCGAAGTACCGGTTCTTCTCCTGGATCTACCGGATCGGCGTGAACGAATCGCTGAATCATCGGGGGAGGGCCCGGCGGCACGAGGAGCTGGACGAGAGCCTCGCCTCGGAAGGGGACGACGCCGACACGCGGACGGAAGCGGTGCTGGTCGGGGGCGCCATCGAGGAGACGCTGATGCAGCTCTCCGTGGACTACCGGACGGTGATCATCCTCCGGCACTTCTTGGAGCTGAATCACGCCGAGATGGCGCAGATCCTCGAGGTGCCCGAGAAGACGGTGAAGTCGAGGCTCCACACGGCCCGCCAGAATCTGGCGACGCTGCTCGGACGGAAAGGAATCACACACGCATGAACGCCGAAGAGTTCGATCGGATCGCCGACGACGTGCTGGACGGGACGGCGAGCGCCGCCGACCGCGAGGCTCTGAAAGCGCACCTCGCGGAGCATCCCGAGGCGCGCGAGCGGTACCGGACGTGGACGGGGCTCTTCGAAGCGTTGAAGGCAGTCGGGCTCGAGGAGTCCCCCTCCGATCTCAGACCGGACGTGATGCGCGCGATCGTGGCCCAACATCGGCGCGCCGGAACGTCGGTGAGCCGTCCGGGATGGGCGGAGTTCCTCCAAGGTCTCGTTCGAGCCCCTTCTTGGCGCAGTGCTCTGACGTTCGGATCCGGCGTCGGCGTCGGCGCCGCGGCCATCGCTCTCGTGGCGGGGAATCTCGTGGGGGGAACCCGCAACGATGCCTCGGATTTCTCCGGAGCGATGATGCCCCGCGGCGCCCGCCCCACAGGAACGGCGGTCGAGACCGCGACGCTGCGAACCGAAACGGTATCGGTGACCGCCGGGACGCGGCGGACGGCCGAGGGCGTGGTCCTTCGAATCGATGCGAGCGGTGATGGAGTGGACGGCGCGGCGGTTCTCGCGACGTTCGACGCGGGGGCGCTCCGTCCCGAGGCTCTTCGAATGGACCCGCCGTCGGCGGGCGAGGTCGGCCTGACGGGGAACACGATCCGCATCGACTTCACGGGAGCGGGGTCGTTCACCTTCTCCCTTCGCACCGAGGAGGCGCGGACGGCGCCACTCGACCTGGAGCTCCACGACGGAGCTCGGATATCTCGGACGACGCTGAGGACGGGCTCGAATGAGCCCACGAAGCAGTAAACCGGCACACGGGGGAGGCAGTGTCATGAACAAGCGAATCCTGTCGTTGGTTTCGGTAGCCGCGGTGGTCGTGGTGGGGGTCCTGGTTTGGCAGGGCGTCATCCCGCCGAAGAGCGGCGTGGAGGGAACCATCGGCGTCGCGAACCGGTACCAGACCGAGCAGATCTCCGGTCAGGACGTGGCGCTGGATCCCTCGCAGCTGAACGACGTGCTCCAGAGCGACGTGTTCCATCGCCTGGCCACGAACCCCGAGTTCAAGAAGCTCGTCACGAGCGAGAGCTTCAAGACCGTGGTCGCGAGCGGCGAGTTCCAGCGCCTCGCGAAGAGCCAGGACTTCCTGTCGCTGATCGGCAAGACGGAGTTCAACAAGATCGTGACGACGGGCGAACTCGAGCGCGCGGCCAAGGCCACGGGCGAGTACGAGAAGACCTCGACGACCGCGTCGGAGCTCGACAAGAGCACGAAGGCGGCGGCCGAGCTGGACAAGAGCACGAAGGCGGCGGCGGAGCTGGACAAGAGCACGACGGCCGCGGCCGAGCTGGACAAGGCCACGAAGGCGGCGGCCGAGCTCGACAAGACGTCGCTGGCGGCGGCCGAGCTGGACAAGGCCGTGAAGGCGACGGCTGAGTACGAGAAGAGCGGGAAGGCGACCGCCGAGTACGAGAAGGTCGCGAAGAGCGCCGAGTTCCAGAAGCTGATCGGCACGAACCCCGACTTCGCCAAGCTGATCACGAACGAGGCGTTCGCGAAGGCGATGGCGACCTCTCCCGAGATGGGCAAGATCGTCACCTCGGGCGACTTCCAGAAGTTGATCTCGACCGAGATCGGCGCCAAGGCCCTCGCCTCGAACGAGCTCTCGGCCAAGGTCCTCGAGTACTAGTCCCCCCAATCCGTGGGGGCCCCGAGACACCGGGGCCCCCACCCTCCCCAAAGCGGAGACCCAGCGCCGGGCGCGCGGGGTCTCCTCTCTCGTTTTCGGAAGGGAGCGGCGTGGAGTACGATCCCCGGCGCATGACCCCCGCGACCCATCGAGACAGAGACTCCGCGCGCCGGACGCGCTCGGGTGGCGGGGCGTCGCCGGGCGGTCGAGCCCGGACCGCCGCGACGGTCCTCGCGCTCGCGCTGGCGGCGGCCGCCGGCGCGCCGAATCCCGCCCGCGCCGAGCTCCGCGAGATCGAGTCGCGCGACTTCCGCCTCGTCTACAACGCTCCGACGCTCTCCTACCTCGCGCCCTACGCGGTTCGCTGCTACGCGAACTCGATGCGCTTCCAC
>DATIQI010000020.1:0-21503 GCA_035470985.1 Acidobacteriota bacterium | reverse complement strand
GCTCCTCGCGGATCCGGAGCCCGCCGCGGCCCGGGCGGAGCGCGTCCGGGTCATCGCGCGCGACGCCGGCCGCGCGGACCCGGTGGTGGTCGCCGTCGAGATCGCGGCGCCCGCGCCGCTCCTCGCCGCCTCGGACTTCGACTACACGACTTCGGGGAACGGAAACGGAGTGGTGGACGCTGGGGAGACGGTCTCGTGGACGTGGCGCGTCGCGAACGCGGGATCGGGGACGGCGCGCGCGCTCGTGGCGCGGGCGCGAAACGCGTCGGCCGGCGTGACCATCCTCGACTCGACCGCGGCGGTCGGCGATCTCGCGCCGGGAGCGGCGGCCGCCGCGAGCGGCGCGATCCGCGTCTCGGTCGCGGCGCCCGTCGCGGGCCCCCTCTTCGAGGTCCGGCTGGAGGACGCGCGCGCGCACGCGTGGACGACGCCCGTGTCGAGAGCGGCGCTCCCCGGGGCGCCGGCGGGCGTGCGCGTCCTGGGGTCGGGAACCGACCGGGTCTCGCTCGGCTGGACGTCCGTCGCGATCCCGTCGCTCCTCGGCTACCACGTCGTTCGCGCGCTCGACGACGGATCGCCGCTCGTGCGCGTCACCCTCGCGCCGGTCCGCCCGACGCCTTCGTTCGAGGACGAGGGGCTCGCGCTCCTCACGCGCTACCGCTACGCCGTGTCGGCGGTCGATTCGAGCGGCAACGAGGGACCGCGATCGGCCGAGATCGTGGCGAGCACCACCCCGCCGGGCGTCCCCGGCTGGCCCGCGACGCTCGGCGCCTCGACCTCCTCCAACGTCGGTCTCGGCGATCTCGACGGCGACGGCCGGCCGGAGCTCGCGGTCGGCGCCGACTACCTCTACGTCTTCCGGCACGACGGCACCGAGGTGCGCGACGGGGACGCGAACCCCGTGACGACCGGCATCTTCACGTCGCTGCTCCACAACGTCGCCTCCTCGCCCGCCCTGGCCGACATCGACCTCGACGGCGCGCCGGAGATCATCGCGGCCTCCTGGGACGATTCGCTGGTGGCCGTCTTCGACGCCGGAGGAGCGCTCCTGCCCGGCTGGCCGCGAAAGGGCGCCGCGCCCTTCTGGTCCACGCCGGCCGTCGGCGACGTGGACCAGGACGGCCAGCCCGACGTCGTGATCGGCTCGAACGCTTCGCGGCTCTACGCGTGGCGCGCCGACGGAACCGAGATCCGCGACGGCGACGGGAATCCCGCGACGGACGGAGTTCTCCTCCTGCCGATCGGCACGGTCATCTCCTCGCCCTCCATCGTCGACCTGGAGAAGGACGGGACGCCGGAGATCGTCTTCGGCACCTCGGCGGGCCGCGTCTACGCCATGCACGACGACGGAGTCCTGCCCGGGTGGCCCGTGGCCGCGAGCGGCCTCTTCAGCTCCTCGCCCGCGATCGGCGACGTCGTGCCGGGCGGTCCGCTCGAGATCGTCATCGCGTCGTCCAACGACAGCGTCTACGTCTTCACCCCGTCGGGCGCGCGCGCGCCCGGCTGGCCGCGCTTCGTCGAGCTGACGCCGGGGAACGGACGGACGAATTCGCCCGTGCTCGCGCCGATCCGAAAGCACCTCGGCGACCCCACGCTCTACGTCGTCATCGCCTCCATGACCGGCGCGGTGGCGGTCTTCGGTCCCGACGGGACGCCGCGTTCCGAGTTCGCGAGCACGGCGATCGGCGCCGCGACGGAAGCGAGCCCCGCCGTGGCCGATCTCGACGGCGACGGATCGCTCGAGATCCTCCTCGCGGGTGAGGACCGGAGACTCCACGCGTTCCACCACGACGGAAGCGCGGTGAGCGGCTTCCCGATCGAGATCGGCGCGGAAGCGCGCGGCACGCCGGCGATCTGGGACCTGGACGGCGACGGCGCGACCGAGATCGCGCTGGCGGGATGGGACCGGAGGCTCCACGTGTGGAGCTATCCCGGGGCCTTCTCGTCTCCCGGCGCCGCGTGGCCGATGTGGCGGCACGACAACTGGCGCACCGGGACCGTGGCGTTCCCGATCCTCACGTCGGCCGATCCGCCGCCCGGGCCGGAGCCCGCGCCGCCCCCGGCGCCGCCGGCGCGCGCGTATCTCGCCCCGAACCGGCCGAATCCGTTCAATCCGACGACGCTCCTCGGATTCGGCGTCCCCGGCCCCGGCCCGGCCGACGTCGTGCTCCGCGTCGTGGACGTCTCCGGGCGCGTCGTGGCGACGCTGGTTTCGCGCCGCCTCGATCCCGGGTATCATGAGCGCCGCTGGGACGGGCGCGACGATCGGGGACGGGATCTCGGATCCGGGATCTACTTCCTCCACGCGCGCATCGGCTCCGCCACCCTGACGCGAAAACTGGCGCTCGTGCGTTGAGCGCCCGCCGGCGTCCACGACACCGGCCGCGGCCCCGTCGCCGCCGCGGCACCCCCCGATTCGAGGAGCGTTCATGACCGGACCGGTCCGCGTGCGGTTCGCGCCGAGCCCGACGGGCTACCTGCACGTCGGAGGCGCGCGCACGGCACTCTTCAACTTCCTCTTCGCCCGCCATCACGGGGGCGTCTTCATCCTCCGCGTCGAGGACACCGACCAGGAGCGCTCCACGAAGGAGTCGGTGGCCGCGATCTTCGAGGGGATGCGGTGGCTCGGTCTCGAGTGGGACGAGGGTCCGGGGAAGGAGTGCCCGCACGGACCCTACTTCCAGAGCGAGCGGCTCGCCGGCTACGCCGCCGCGGCCCGGAGACTCCTCGCGGAGGGGAAGGCGTACCGCTGCTTCTGCGATCCGGAGGACCTGAAGCGGCGCCGGGAGGCGGCGCTCCAGCGCGGGATGCCGCCCAAGTACGACCGGACCTGCCTCGCGCTGCCGCCCGGCGGGGCCGAAGCACGCGCCGCGAAGGGGGAACCCCACGCGCTCCGCTTCCGGATGCCCGACGACGGCGAGACGACGTGGCGGGACGGCGTGCGCGGCGACGTCACGTTCCAGAACGCGACCCTGGACGATCTCGTCATCTTCCGCGCCGACCAGCACCCGACGTACAACTTCGCGGCGGTCGTGGACGACGCGGCCATGGAGATCACGCACGTCATCCGCGGCGACGACCACATCTCGAACACGCCGCGCCAGATCCGCCTCTACGACGCGCTCGGCCTCGCGCCGCCCGTGTTCGGCCACGTGCCGATGATCCTCGGCCCCGACGGCACGCGGCTCTCGAAGCGCCACGGCGCGCAGGCGGTGACCGAGTTCCGCGACGCGGGCTATCTCCCCGAGGCGATGGTGAACTTCCTCGCCCTCCTCGGCTGGGCCTTCGACGGGGAGCGGGAGCTCTTCACGCTGAAGGAGCTGGGGGAGGTCTTCACGCTGGAGCGCTGCTCGAAGAATCCCGCGATCTTCAACTACGAGAAGCTGGAGTGGATGAACGGCGAGTATTTCCGCGCGCTGCCGCTCGAGCGCCGCGCCGCCCTGGTCGCGGAGCACCTGCGCGCGACGAACGCGCTCCCGCCCGCGGCCTACGCCGACACGGCCGCGCTGGAACGCGCCGTGGCCGCCGTGGGCGATCGGATGAAGCGCCCGCAGCACTTTCTCGACTACGCCGCGTACCTCTTCGTCGACCGCGTGGAGCCGGAAGCGGGACCGTGGGAGGAGCTGAAGCAGAAGCCGGGCGCGGCCGCGCGCCTCCGGTCGTTCGCCGATCTCCTGGAGCGGACGCCGACCCTGGAGCACGATCCGCTCGACCAGGCCGCGCGCGCCCTCGCGAAGGAGGAGGGCGTGAAGTTCGGCGATCTGGTGATGCCCGCGCGCATCGCGCTCACCGGCAAGAAGGTGAGCCCGGGCATCTTCGACGTGATCGGACTCCTCGGCCGCGAGCGCTGCGTCCGCCGCCTGCGCGACATGGCGGAGCGGCTCGAGCGCACGGCCGGCGCGCCGGCGAGCTGACGCGCGCGTGAGCGCCACGGACGGCCGCACCGCATCGCCCGCGCCCCCCGCCGCGAGACCGCCGCGCGCGCTCGCCTCGCTTCGCGTCGCGCTGGTCCACGACTGGCTGACCGGCATGCGGGGCGGGGAGAAGTGCCTCGAGGTCCTGGCCGAGACCTTTCCGGAAGCCGATCTCTACACGCTGGTCCACCGGCGCGGCCGCGTGGCCCCGGTGATCGAGCGGCGGCGCGTCGTCGAGTCGTGGATCGCGCGGCTCCCGGGCGGACGCTCCCACTACCGCTGGTTCGCCCCCTTCTATCCGCTCGCGATCGAGTCGTTCGACCTCGGCGCGTACGACCTCGTCGTCTCGACGAGCCACTGCGTGGCGAAGGGGGCCGTCACGCGCGCCGACACGCTCCACGTCTGCTACTGCTTCACGCCCGTCCGCTATTTCTGGGATCTCTATCCCGAGTACTTCGGGCCGGGCCGCGGCGGCGCCCTCGCGCGCGCCACCGCGCCGCTCCTCGCGCACTACTACCGCCTCTGGGATCGCGCGAGCAGCGACCGCGTCGATCTCTTCGTGGCCGATTCGTTCCACGTGCGCGACCGGATCGCGAAGCACTATCGCCGGCCGTCGCTCGTGATCCATCCGCCGGCCGACACGGAGGGCTTCACGCCGGCCGCGGCCCCCGCCGCGCCGGACGCTCCCTACCTCGTCGTCTCGGCGCTCGTTCCGTACAAGGGCGTGGAGCGGGCCATCCGCGCGTGCGGCGCGCGCGGCGCGCCGTTGCGCGTCGTGGGGACGGGACCGGAGGAGCGGCGGCTTCGCGCCCTGGCGGGACCGGGCGTCCGATTCGACGGCTGGCTCTCCGAGGGGGCGCTGCGCGAGGCGTACCGAACGAGCCGCGCCCTGATCCAGGCGCACGAAGAGGACTTCGGGATCGCGCCGGTCGAATCGCTCGCGTCGGGACGTCCCGTTGTGGCGCTCCGGAAGGGGGGCGCGGCGGAAGTGGTCACGCCGGAGTGCGGCGTGCTCTACGACGATTCGACCGACGAGGGGCTCGCGGCGGCGCTCGCGGAATTCGAGCGGCGATCGTTCGATCCGGCGGCGCTCCGGCGCCGCTCGCTCGAGTTCTCGCGGACGGCCTATGGCGAGCGGATGGTCGCGACGCTGGAGCGGGCCTGGGCGGCGTTCGAAGGGCGGGATGGGCGCCCCTTCGCGTTGGACGAACTAGCGGACTGCGGATCACAACCATTTGTGGTATCATGATATGGAGTGACATCCTCGCGTCCCTTCGATATCACCCCTGAGACGGAATCACGCGTATGACGCGCCTCGTCCCGCGGCGCCCGATCGCCGCGCTCACGATCCTGGCCGGGCTCATCGCGACGGCGGCCCTCGTCGTCCTCGGCGTCTCGCCGACCCACTCGCTCGGAACCGCGTCGGCGGACTATCAGAACTTCGAGTCGCTCCAGGTCCGCCCCCTCGCGCTCCTGCCGGGAAGCGGGCGTCTCGCGGCGGTGAACACGCCCGACGCCAGGCTCGAGATCTTCCAACCGGGCACTGCGACCCTCGCGAGCATCGGCGAGGTCCCCGTCGGCCTCGAGCCCGTCGCGGCGGCGGCGCTGAACGACTCGATCGTCTGGGTCGTGAATCACCTCTCCGACGACGTCACGATCGTGAACGTGAACCGCCTTCGCGTGGAGGGCGTGATTCGCGTGGGCGACGCGCCGACCGACGTCGTCTTCGCGGGCGCGCCCGCGCGCGCGTTCGTTTGCGTGAGCGGCGAGGACGCGGTGAAGATCTACTCGCTGAGCGGAGTCGCGGGGGCGACGCTCGACGCCGTGCGGCCGATCTTCGCCCGCCACCCCCGGGCCCTCGCGCGCAACGGAAGCGAAGTCTGGGTCGCCGCCCTCGACGCCGGCAACCGGACGACGATCCTCTCCGCGGCGGAGGTCCAGGCGGGGGGAGGTCCGCCGCCTCCGAGTCCGCCGCGCGCCATTCCGCCTCCGCCCAGCGGACCTGCGGCGCCCGCCGTAGGACTCATCGTGCAGCGCGTCGGCGCCGATTGGCTGGACGAGCGGCCGGCGGCGCTGAAGAACTGGAACGCGTTCGTCCCGTACGACCTTCCCGATCACGATCTCACGGTTCTCGACGCGGGGAGCGGCGCCGTGCTGCGGACCGTCTCGGACATCGGAACGAACCTCTTCCATCTGGCGGCGGCGCCGAGCGGAGCGCTCTACGTCTCCGCCACGGAAGCCTTCAATCGGACGCGGTTCGAGCCGAACCTGCGCGGGAAGTTCCTGCAGAATCGAGTCGCGCGCGTCTCCGGCGCGGCCGTCACGACCTGGCATTTGAACGCGCACATCGACTATGGGACGAGTCCCGGACCTTCGTCGGAGCGCGAACGGAGCCTCTCCCAGCCGATGCAGATCGCGGTGAACGCCTCCGAATCGAGGCTCTTCGTGGCGGCGCTCGGCTCCGACAAGGTCGGCGTCGTCGATCCGGGGTCGGGAACCGTCATGAATCGCATTCCCTCGTCGCCGGCGCCGCCGCTCTCCCGAAGCGGGCCGACGGGACTGGCGCTCGACGAGGCGCGGGACCAGCTCTACGTCCTGAACCGTTTCTCCAATTCCGTCGCCGTCATCGATCTTTCGAGCGAGGCCCCGGTCTACGAGCGGGCCCTGGCGGTCTCCAATGCCAAGGCGGCCGTGGCTCCGATGGCGGGCTTCACGCCGGAGGGGAGCGAGATCGTGCGCGGACGCCGCTTCCTCTACGACGGCGCCCTCTCCGCGCACGGCGACCTGGCGTGCGCCTCCTGCCACATCGGGGGGAATCTCGACAACATCGCGTGGGACCTCGGCGATCCGACGGGCTCGCTCCAGCCCGCTCCGCCCTCGCCGCCGCCTCTGCCGCAGCTCCCCCCCTTCGATCCGATGAAGGGGCCGATGACCACGCAATCGCTTCGGGGCCTCGCCGGCGTCGCGCCGTTTCATTGGAGAGGAGACCGCGCCGATTTCACGCGGTTCAATCCCGCGTTCGTGGGACTCATGGGCCACCCCGATACGCTGGGCGCGCCGGAAATGCTGGCGTTCGCCGACTTCGTGATGACGCTCCGCTTTCCGCCCAATCCGAACCAAAACCTCGATCGGACCTGGCCGAATCCGCCGGCACCCGCGGCGAGCGCGGAGCGGGGGCGGGTCGAGTTCGACGATGTCGTCCACGACGGGGGCGTCGCGTGCGACGGCTGCCACGCCTTCCCGACGGGAACGAACGGTCTTCTCATACCCGGCCCCGCGCTCCAGGAGAGCCAGGCCTTCAAGGTGCCGCACCTTCGGAACATGTACGAGAAGACCGGGTTCACCGACGCGCCGGGCCCGCAGAAGCGCGGCTTCGGGTTCCTGCACGACGGCTCGATCGACAATCTCTTCCGCTTCCTCCAGCTTCCCGTGTTCCAGTTCTCCGGAAACCAGGCTCGCCGGGACGTGGAGGCGTTCCTCCTCGCGTTCGACACCGGCCTGGCACCCTCCGTCGGAAGGGAAATCGCCCTGACGGTCGCCGACGCGAACGATCCGAGCGCGAACGCGACGGCCGATTCGCTGGTCTCCCAGGCGGAGGCGGGGAACTGCGACCTGGTCGTGCGGCACTTCGACGCGGCCGGTACTCCGGGCGGTCGGGGGCTCCTCTACCGCGCGGGAGGGACGCTCGAAAGCGACTACGATCCGGATGGACTCGTGACCGAAGCGGAATTCCGACAGGGGCTGGCCCCCGGGGAGGTGGCGGTCTACCTCGGCGTTCCGCCCGGGAGCGGCGGCCGGATGGCGCTCGACCGCGATCGCGATGGATTCAAGAACCGATGGGAAACTTCGCTCGGAAGCGATCCCGCCGATGCCGCCTCGGTGCCGTACGTGACCGCGGCCGAGTCGACGCCGCCCGCGTTCGAGACGCGTCTCGGCCAGAACGCCCCGAACCCCTTCAACCCCGCGACGGTCATTCCGTACGAGGTGGGGCGCGCGTCGCGCGTGCGGCTTCGCATCTTCGACGTGAGGGGACGCCTGGTCCGGACCCTGGTGGACGCCGCGCAGACGCCGGGGAAGTACCGCGCGGCCTGGGACGGCCGCGACGATCGGGGGCGCCCCGTGGCCAGCGGCCGCTATCTCTACCGGCTGAACGTCGGATTCGCGGCCGCGAGCCGCGGGATGGCGCTGGTTCGCTAGTCTAGTTCCGGGGGACTTCCTTCAGGTCACCCGCGATCACCAGGTGCATCCGGTCGGGGCGGAGCCGCTTGCGGATCGCCTCGTTCACCTGCTCGCGCGTGACGGTGCGGAAGCGGGCGGGGTACTCGTCCAGGTAGCGCGGGCCGAACCCGAACTTCTCGGCGTTGGATAGCTCGCGGGCCACGCCTCCGTTCGTCCCGAGCTGCACTTGGAAGTTGCCGGCGAAGTAGTTCTTCTGCGTCTCCACTTCCTCCGCCGTGACCCCTTCGCGGACGTACTGTTCGATGACTTCCCGCGAGGAGCGGATCGCCTTCGCCGCGTTCTGCGGCGCGACGGCGACGTAGAGCATCCAGATCCCGTCGATCGCGTCGGTCCAGCGGTAACGGGACCAGAGCGAATAGGAGAGCCCCTCCGTGTCGCGTACGCGCTTGCCGACGCGCGAGGTGAGGCTCGACTGGCCGAGGGCCGCGTTCGCGATGACGGAGGCCTCGAAGTCGGGATCGGTCCGAACGAGGCCGCTCGCCTGTCCCAGGACGAAGTCGGTGTTCGCCTTCCCGGGCATCGTCACCACCACCTCCTTGGCGGCGCCGGTCTCCACCCGGGCACGGTCCGCCTCGGGCTTCTCGCCGCGGGCCATGCCTCCGAAGAGCGCCTCGACCTTCGCCGCCGCCTCATCCGGATCGACGTCGCCGACGATGCAGAGGATGGTTCCGTCGCCGACGTAGCGTCCTGCGTGGAAGGCGCGCAGGTCCGCCACCGTCGCCTTGTCGATCGCGGCCATCATCGCCTCGCGCGTCGGCGCGACGTAGGGATGGCCGGGGGGGAAGACGAGCCGGGAGAGCTGGTCGATGGCCCGCTGGCCCGTATTGTCGTCGGCGCGGAGCACCGCGGCGCGCAGCTCGTCCTTCGCCTTCTTCAGCTCGTCGGCGGCGAAGGCCGGCCGCATCAGCTCGTCGGCCATCGTCTCGAGGAGGAGCGGGAGATCGCGCGACATTCCCGAGCCCGTGACGGTGAGATCTTGAAGCGTGAGGTCGTACGAACGGCGCGCGCCCGCGTCGTCGAGGCGCGCGGTGATGGCCTCTTTCGTCCGGCCCGCGGCGCCGCGCGTCAGCATCCGGGCCGTGAGATCGGGAACGGCCGGAGCGCCCGAGGGGGCGTCCATGCCGCCCGCCCGTACGATGCCGTGGATCGCCACGGTCGGCACGGCGCGGTTCGGGAGGACCTGCACCACGAGGCCGTTCGGAAGGACGCGCCGCAGGGTGCGCGCGGCGAACAATCCCTTGGCCGGCGTTCCGTCGTTGGCGCCTCCGGCGCCGCCGCCCTTCGCCTTCGCCTTCGGCTTCGCGGCGCCGGCGGGCGCGGCCGCCTCCTGGGTCACCGGGACGAACCAGCCGACGGTCGCCTTGTCGGGGAGGAAATAGGCGGCGGCGACGCGGCGGACATCGTCGCGCGTCACCTTCTTGATCCCGTCCACGTATCCGACGAACCACTTCCAGTCGGCGGAGGCCACGGCCTCCCCGAGATTGGAGGCGAGCGCGTACGTTCCGTCGCGTTGGCGGATCGTCGCGACCTCCAGCACCTTCTGCGCCCGCTCGACCTCCGCCGCCGTGACTCCGTCGCGCGCGACGCGCTCGACGGCGCGCTTCAGCGCCGCTTCGACCTTCTCGTGCGTGGAGGAGGGGCCGACGTCGGCGTAGAGCGAGAAGGGATAGGGGTCGCGGAACGTGGCGTTCCAGGCGTTCACGTTCGTGGAGAGGCCCGTCTCGACCAGCTCGCGGTAGAGACGCGCGTTCGTGCCGTCGGCGAGGATGAGCTGGAGGATCTCGAGCGGCAGGAAGTCGGGGTGGAGCGCGCCGGGGCGCATGTAGGAGATCTGGAGGAGCCCGATCGTGCCGGGGCGCTTCACCACGACGCGTCGTTCGCCCTCCTGCGGCGGCTCGACCGTGATGACCTGGGGGATCGGGTCCTTCGACCGCGGGAAGGCCCCGAACTCGCGATCGAACAGGGCGAGCGCCTCGGCCGTGTCGAAATCGCCCACGACGATGGCCGTCGCGTTGTTCGGGTGGAAGAAGCGCCGGTAGTGCTCCCGCAGCGTCTCGGTGGAGACGCCTTCGATGTCGCTCCGGTAGCCGATCGTGTCCCAGTGGTAGGGGTGCGCGGTGATCGCGGCCCCGATGACGGCCTTGTCGAGCCCGTTCGCCGGGTTGTTCTCGCCGATCTCGTACTCGTTCCGCACGACCGACATCTCCGGCTGGCGCTCCGAGTCGAGGAGGAGCGCCCGTCCGAGCCGGTCGGACTCGATCTTCATGGCCAACTCGAGCTTGTCCGAGGGAAGCGTGGAGTATCCGGTCATCCGGTCGTTCCAGGTGGTCATGTTCGAGGAGCCGTAGTCGGCGCCCGCCTCGTACAGCACTTCCTGGAACGTCTTCCTGCCGTTCGCCTTTCCGAAGTTCTTCGTGCTCTTGTTGAAGAGGAGGTGCTCCAGGAGGTGCGCGGAGCCGGTGCAGCCGGGCCATTCGTTCCGCGACCCCACGTGGTAGACGACCAGGAACGTGGCGACGGGAACGCTCCGGTTCGGGACGACCAGGATCTTCATCCCGTTCGAGCGGAGGCGGTATTCCGTGATGCCGCCGAGCGAGTCGAGCCGCTCGACGTTGCGCGGCAGCGCGGCGCGCGCCTCCGCCCGAGGCCGGGCGTCGCGGGCGCGCGACTCGCGCGGCTGGGCCCGGAGCGGTGTCGGGGCGAACGGCGCGGCGGTCAGGGCGACGAGAATCGCCGCGCTCAGGGCACGGCCGGGGGAAACGCGCATGGAGTCGGGTCCTTTCCGGTTGGGGGTCCGGCGAGGTTGGATGGGTGAAGCGGGGAAGCCGGTTGGTAGCGCTACGGGGATTCGAACCCCGGTTTGATGGCTGAGAACCACCCGTCCTGACCCCTAGACGATAGCGCCACGACCGGCTTCCACGATGCGGTGCATGCAAAACGGTGGCTGGGGGAAGAGGATTCGAACCCCTGTACCGTGGTCCAGAGCCACGTGTCCTACCACTGGACGATCCCCCAACGGGCTGGAGATGCTACCACGCTGATTCGAAGAGGGTCAATCCGTCCCGCGAAGGACTTCAATCTTGAGGGGTTACCGGTAGCGTGCTAGCGTCGTCCCAGATGCGACCCGACCCCCGCCCACGGCACGCCGAACCGTCTTCGACCGCTCCCGACCCGGCCACGTTCCTCCTCCTCCTCGCGGTCGCGCTCCTCCTCTGCGGAGCCCCGGCGCCGCGCTCCGCCGCGGCACCGCTCGACGCCGGATCGCTCGGCACGCGCCTGACGCCGCTCGCCGATTCGCCGGAGTACGGCCAGGTCGCGCGCGTCGCGGACTCTCCGAGCGGGGCGATTCTCGTCGCCACGAGAGACGGGCTCGAGGTGCGGCTGGAGGGGTCGCCGGGTGGCGCGCCGGTCGGCCGCTACCGGGGCGCGCACCCCGTGGCGGGCGTGGCGGGCCGGGGGACGCGGGCCTACCTCATCCACGCCCAGGGCGGCCTCTCGCTCCTCGACATCTCCGATCCGGCCGCGCCCGCGCTTCGCACCACGCTCGTGCTTCCGGTGGCGGCGCGGCACGGAGCCGTGCTCGACGACGGGTCCATCGCCGCGTCGAGCGACTCGTTCGTTCAGGTCGTGCGCCTCGAGAGCGGTTCCGATCTCCGCCTGATCCAGACGCTCTCCTATTCGGACGGACGGCGAATCGCGCGGATCCGCGCGCGGCACGATTCGCTCCTGGTCGCGGCGTTTCGAACGGGCGCGCTGCCGCGGCTCTACCTCACGCTCTATCGACTCGCGCCGGGCGCGGAGAGCCTCACGCCGCTGAAGGAGATCCTGGTGAACGGCCAGGGCGCGAACGACCTCGCCTGGGACGGGATGATCGCGTTCGTCGCGAACGGCAGCGCGGGAATCCTCGCGGTCGACTTGATCACCAACGCGTTCCTACCGGCCGTGCCGATCGTCGGAGCCCGCTTCGTCCGCGCGATCGACGCCGACGCCGCGAGCGTCTTCGCCGCGGGCGAGGCGGCGACGTTCCAGCGATTCGCGCGCTCCGGCGCTCGGGGGGAGATCCTCACGCCGCAGCCCGACGAAACACTGGAGCTGGAGCCGATCGCGGTGGCCGCGGCGGGCGGACGCGGCGTGGCGGCGACGCGCGACGCCGTCACGCCGGCCGAGCCGGACGAGGTCGGCCGGTCGCAACTCGAATTCCCGCTCTCGGCGCCCGCGCCCGTCACACCCATCGAGCCGGTTCGGTCGATCGGACGGGCGCGCCGCGTCGCGGTTCGCGGAGGCCCTTCGACCGGCCTCGCCTTCGTCGCAGCCTACACGGGGGGACTTCGGATCTACCGTGCGGGCGGCGCCGACACGAGCCTCGTGGGACACCTCCCTCCGCTCGGCAACGGACGCACGATGGACGTGGCGATCGACCCCGATCGCGCCGACCGCCTCTACCTGGCTTCCGGAACCGCGGGCGTGGAGGTCGTGGACATCTCCGACCCCGCCGCGCCGGTGCGCCTGGGATCGCTCGTGGTGCCCGGTTTGGCGACGGCCGTGGCCGTCGTGGATCCGAATACGGTCGCGGTCGCGCGGGCGGGCGTCGGAGTCTCCGCCGGCGTGACCCTCGTGGACGTCTCCACTCCGACGGGGCCCGCGCCTCGGGGATCCGTGAACGGCCCCTTCATCATGGACCCCCGGTCGCTCGCCGTGCGCGACACGGTCCTCTTCGTGGCCGATGAACAGCTGGGGGTCCTGTCGGTGGGAATCGGCAACCCGGACGCTCCGGCGACGTTTGGTCTGCCGAGCGGTTCCTCGGCGCGCGATCTCGACCTCCTGGGCGGCGGACTCCTCCCCGGGACGACGCTCCTCGTCGGCTCGCGGAGCGGGGGTCTCCAGGTGGTGGACGTCACGAATCCCGCTTCTCCCGTCCTCCGGTCGAAACCGCTTCTCCCGCCGATCCTCGGGGTCGCCCGCCAGGGGACCTCGGCGCTCGCGTGCCTCGGGGAAGGGGGCGCCGCGCTCGTCGATCTGACGAACCTCGCCGCCGCGACGGTCCGCTCCGTCGTCGCCTCGGGTGGCATCCCCCGCGACGCGGCGTGGACGGGCGACACACTCCTCATCGCGGCCGGGACCTCGGTGGAGCGGTACCTCCTCCCTCCGGCGTTTCCGGCGCCGACCGGACTTGAAGTGACACTCGATCCGGAAGCGGTAGTCTCCAGGGCCCGCATCGCTTGGGCGGTCGCACCCGTGGCCGGCCAGGTCGGATGGAGCGTCCTGCGCGACCGGGGGATCGCCGCGAACGGTACGACGACGCCGCGCGGCGTGAACGTGGACGAGCTCCTCCTCGATCCCTCGGCGCGCGAGACCTTCGACGAGGACCTCGCGGCGGGCCTCGAGCATCGCTATCGGCTCGAGGCGGTCTTCGAGGACGGCCGGCTCATGACGGTCGCGGAGGGGAGGATCTTCGTGCCCTCCAATTCGCGCGTCGGCCGGCCTTATCCGAATCCCTTCCGCCGGGGCGGGGGAGGGGTCGCCCTTCCGTACCGAGTCCTTTCGGGCGGCGGCGGCGTGACCCTTCGGGTCGTGGACGTTCGGGGGCGGCACGTCCGGACCATCACGGCAACGGCTCCGGCTGCGGGCGGATTCGGCGAGATTCGATGGGACGGGCGGGGCCGCGACGGTCGCACGGTTCCGACCGGAGTCTATTACCTGTATTTGCGCGGGCCCGGGCTCGACGATGCGCGTTCGGTCGTCCATCTCCGCTGAGCGGTGGTCGCCGCGGTGGTGCCGCGGGTCGGCCGCCTCGCCCGCGCGCCGGGCCATGAGCTTCGCCGCGGCGGCCGCCGCGGTCTCTCTGGCTCTCCTCGCCGCGGGCACGGCGCGGGCTCAATTCGTCGATCCGGCCGGCCCTGGAGGCGACGTCTCGCCCATGCCGGGGACCAGCGCCGGGCGCCCCAGGTTCTCCGTGGATCCCACGCTCCAGCCGGGGGCGCAGGGCACCGAGGTCCGAATCGACTATCGCATGGAGCGGAGCGAGCTCCTCTTCGAGCGCGCGCTCGGCGGTTATCGCGGGGCGTACGAGGTTCGAGTCATCTTCTATAAGGACAAAGGTGGCGCCCAGGTCACCGGGGAGGCCTTCCAGAGGAGCCTCCGACTCAGGACCTACTCCGACACGCGGCTTCGGGGCGCCGACATCATCGATCACGTCGTGCTCCCGGCTCCCCCCGGGAAGTACCGGATCCAGGTGACCATCACCGATCTGGTCGCGGAGCGCGCCGCCGCCACCGAAGTGAAGTTCGAGATTCCGGCCGACTCCAAGCAGGAGATCTGGTTCGGCGATCTCTCCCTGGGGACCGCGGCCGATAGCGGGGGAACGGAAGCCGATCCGCGGGCCCGCTTCACACCGGTGCCCGCCCGGAGCTTCGGCCTCGATCTCCCCCGGCTCGCCGTACTCGGCGAAATCGTCGACGCCCGGACTCGGCCCGCGGGCGGGGGCCCGGAGAGCTACCGCATCGCGATCCGGATCCAGAACGAGCTCCGCGAGTCGGTCTGGAAGGGGGACACCACCATCGCTCGGACCGGGGAGCGGACGCCGTTCCTGCTCCGTCCGAGACCTCGGAGTCTCGACGCCGGCGGCTACCGGATCCTCCTCGAGCTGACGAGTCCCCAGGTCGTGCCGCAGGGGAAGAAGAAGCCGGTTCCGGTCCGGCGGGAGCGCGACTTCCGCGTCGAGCAGACCAGTGAGAACGTCGCCTGGGAGCTTCGCTCCTCGCTGGAAGTGCTCCGATACGTCTCCGACCCCACCGAGGAGTCGGAGATGGAGGGCCTGGAAGGGCCCGACGAGCGCAAAGCGTACTGGGAGCGCTTCTGGAAGCGCCGCGACCCGACCCCCGAGACCGATCGAAACGAGGCGCTGGAGGAGTTCTATCGGAGGGTCCAGTACTCGAACCAGCACTTCGGAGCGGGAGTGCCGGGATGGCGTACCGACATGGGGCGGACCTACATCCAGAGGGGAGCGCCGGACGAGGTCGTCCGGAACCCGTTCAACTTCGATCGACCCCCCGAAGAGATCTGGTACTACTACAAGGAGCGACGGGCCTACGTCTTCGTGGATCGGGACGGATTCGGCCGCTACGAGCTCACCCAGATCCGAAATCCGTAGAGCGAACACCTACGGCAAGTCCATGCCTCTCATGGGTTTATCGGTATATTCACAAGATTTTATTTGACACGCCCATTGGCTTCGCCTACGTTGCCGCCGGATTTCAGAGGGCCCCGGGGACCGAGGCGCAAGGCTCCGAACGAGTTAGGCGCGTGGGTCTCCGAAACGGCCATCGTGATCACAAAGACCAACGGAAAGGGGGTGGGGAGCGGAAGGTCCAACGAGCAGGAACTGCTCCATCGGATCTCCCCGGGTCTCTGTCCGACACCGTTGTAGAAGGACCCGGGTGCTGGGACCCTGGATTGTCCGGGGTCCGACCAACCAAGGAGGTTCACTCAGATGCTTCAGCGCAAGCTGATTGCGGTTCTCAGCGTCATCGCCCTTCTCGCCGTGACGGCGGGCACGGGCCACGCTTCGCTCTCCCGCGTGGAGGGCATGGGCCTGAGCGTTCCGGCGCTCAGCCAGTTCACGGACGACTACGCCAACATCTACGCCTACCCGTCGTCGGTGGTGCGCCAGAACAACCTGGTGCTGGCGGAACTCGGCAACAACCCCGGCGAGGCCGAGGACGCGTTCACGCCGGAAGACCAGAGCTTCACCCTCATCCGTAACTTCCCGCGTCTCGGCGTCATCGCGGTCCAGATCAAGCAGAGCGCCCTGAACCTCTACAACGGGTCGGACAACGTCAACAACGAGTGGTTCGACATCATCTGGGGCAAGGCGTTCACGAAGATGGACTTCGCGGTCCGCTTCGATCTCTCGAACTCGTACTACGAGATCGAGGCCGCCGGCCCGATTTCGGGCGCGATCTCGATGCGCGGCTACGATCCGTTCGGCGATCCGTATCCCTTCGGCACCTCCTTCTTCTCGGATGCGATCGTCGCCAACGGCATCGAGCTGAACACGTACGGCGTCACGCCGTCGATCTCGCTCCACATGAACAACGACAATCGCCTCGACCTGTCGGCCACGTACCGCCGCTACTCGCTCAGCCGCGAGCAGAGCGGCGCGTTCTTCGCTCCGGAACCGGAAGTGTGGGAAGACGCCGGCAACGCGTCGTACGCCGTCCTCGCCCGCTACTTCATGAACAAGAGCGACGCCAGCCAGTGGTACCTCGCCGGCTGGTACACGAACGACGATCTCTCGTACGAAGTCCGCAACTGGGACGGGGGCGGGCTCGGCGAGACGCCGCGTTCGGCCGACGAGACGTACAAGAGCTACGGCGTCGGCATCGCGAACAACATGCGGGTGAACGACAACAACCTGCTCCTCTGGGGTCTCGCGGCGTGGCAGGCGAAGCACGACTACGAGCGCGGCGACAACAATGACGCCGTCGCCAGCACCGACACCAAGACGCTGGAAGAGAAGTCGACGATGCTGCCGGTCCTCTTCGCCGCGGTCGAGACGCAGGCGACGAGCTGGCTGAAGCTCCGCATCGGCGCGACGAACATGATTAGCCAGGATCGCGCGGAGACGTCGGATTTCGGCGCCCCGACGCAGTCGTCGACGATCAAGGCGCGCCTCACCGACTTCAACCTCTCGCTCGGCACCGGCATCCGGTGGAACAACCTCGACATCGACATGACGCTGAACGAGGAGTTCCCCTTCACGGGCGGCAACGTCCTCTCCGGCTCGGAGCAGTCGGTCTTCACGCGCGCGTCGGCGACGTACCACTTCTAGACGCGATTCGGTGTCCCGGGGCCTTCGAGCCCCGACGATTCCAGGGCCGTCCGGCGGTTTCGCCGGACGGCCCCTCGCGTTTCGGCGCAAAAATTCTTGACAGGTGAGGGGCGCGTTCCTACCTTGACCGTTAGAAATACCGTAGTGGCTCGGGCTCGGGTCCGGGCCGCCTGGGGCGCAACTCGATACGACGAGGAGGTTTCAGAAGCGAAAGCCGGCTAGCGTGGATCCAGGCCGAGGAGGGGCCCCGGGAAGGGGCGTCGGGAATGTCGGCGGTTGCCGCCGCGCGGTTGGGAGACCGCGTAACCAGGGAAGGAGTGACCCTCGCATGGCGCTTCCACAGCAGTACAAGGGAGGGCGAACAATGAATCGACCTCGATCGCGGCGTTCGATCGGCGTCGCCAGTATGGTTCTGGCGGGCGCCGTTTTTGTTTTCGGCGCCGCATGGGCAGGGACGACGGGGCAGATCTCCGGGAGCGTGCGCGACACGAAGTCCGGGGAGCCGCTCGGGCTCGTCAGCATTTCCATCCCCGAGCTGAAGCGTGGCGCCGTCACCGACGCGCAGGGGAACTACTTCATCGTGAACCTGCCCGCGGGCAAGTACACGGTGCGCGCGTCGCTGCTCGGATACGTGCCGCAGCTGCGCTCGGAAGTCGAGGTGTTCCCCGACTTCGTGACGAAGATCGACTTCACCATGGAATCGACCGTCCTCCAGAACGTCCAGGAAGTGGAAGTGAAGGCCGAGCGGCCGCTCATCCAAAAGGACGTGACGGGGTCGACGAAGTTCCTCGCCGGCGAGGAGATCCGCAATCAGCCGCTCCGCGGCTACCAGGATGCGGTCGCGCAGCAGGCGGGCGTCGTGAACTTCAAGCTGAACATCGACAACGAGTCGAACAACCAGAACACGCTGATCATCCGCGGCGGCCGCCCGAACGAGGTCGCGTACTACGTGGACGGCTTCTCGCAGCAGGACCCGCTCACCGGCAACTCGACGACCCTGATCAACAACGACGCCATCGCCGAAGTCGTCGTGCAGGCGGGCGGCTTCAACGCCGAGTACGGCCGCATCAACTCGGGCGTCGTGAACGTCGTGACGCGCGAGGGCGGCGAGAAGTACTTCGGATCCATCGAGGGCGTCTCGGACCTCTTCGCCGTCGGCGCCGATCGGCGGGACAACAACATCTACTCGCTCGCGCTCGGCGGCCCCTTCGCGCCGAACTTCAAGAGCGGGTCGTTCTACTTCTCGGGCGAGCGGAAGTACAATCGCGACCGCGCTCCGTCGTCCTTCACGGACAAGGTGGTCTACTCGCTCGACCCGGCGGAGAATTCGTTCGCCGACGGCATCCTTCCTTCGAATTCCAGCGCCTCCTGGTCGACGGTCGGCAAGCTGTCGTTCAAGCCGAGCCCGCTCCAGTCGCTGAAGCTCGGCGGGACGTGGAACAAGGAGGACTGGCAGCAATACCTGAACGCGTACCGGTTCAACGCGGACCACGCGCCGCGGTACGAGGATCTGAACTACTCCCTCTATTCGACCTGGAATCATAGTCTCAGCAACCGGGCCTACTACGAGGTGAAGGCGAACTACTTCACCACCGAGCGCACCCGGGGCGACGGCGTCCACCGCGACACTCTCGAGGCGTACGCCCGGCCCGCCGGGAATCCTCGGTTCGACCCGAACGAGTCGATCTTCTGGTTCGGCGACAACGACGTGGACTCCGACGGGAATCCGACCGGCGCGCACGTCTTCGACGACCTCCTGAAGCGGAAGTCGCGCTACTGGGGCGTGGCGGTGAACTACGCGAACCAGGTCTCGCAGAACTTCCAGCTGAAGGCGGGCGGGGACTTCCAGCAGCACAAGCTCCGCTACTACAACCACTACTTCCCGATCCAGGCGTACGGCGTCTACAACAGCGCGTACGACGCGGGCGAGCCGTACACCGACAGCAACGGCAACGGCACGTTCGACACGGGCGAGCCGTTCACCGACACGAACATCGTGAACAGCAACGACGCCGACCGCTATGGGTACGACGCCCTGGGAAACGAGATCGACGAGGGCGAGACGTTTACGGACGTCGCCGACCAGAACGGCCGGTTCAACGGGGTCTACGACCGCGGCGAACCCTACGACGACGCGAACGGCAACGGCATCTACGACAGCCCGCTCGACAAGGCCAAGACCCCCAAGGTCGCCTCGCTCTACGTCCAGGGCAAGTACGAGCGCCTCGGCCTCGTGCTGAACGCCGGACTTCGATGGGACTACCTGACGCCGAACACGAAATCGCTCCGGAGCGAGTCGACGCCGCTCGATCCCGACGCGGAAAACGACTCTCGTCTCCAAGAGGGCGACCTGGAGGACAGCAAGGTCTACAACCGTCTGAGCCCGCGCCTCGGCGTCGGCTTCCCGGTCTCCGACCAGACGCTGATCCACGTGAACTACGGCAAGTTTTTCCAGCAGCCGAATCTCCAGGACCTCTACGTGAGCTACGCCTTCCTGGAGCACAAGGTCCGGACGGGCGGCTACTTCGTCGGGTTCGGCAACCCGAACCTGAAGCCCGAGCAGACCACGGCGTACGAGCTCGGGTTCACGCACACGCCGACCGAAAACTCGCGGATCCAGGCGACCGCCTACTACAAGGACGTGAAGGATCTGGTGGAGATCACCAATATCCCGTCGTCGCCGAACAGTTTCTCGTCCTACCGGAACCGCGACTTCGCCACCATCAAGGGGCTCGACCTCGCCTACACGCTTCGCCGCGTCGGGCTGGTCTCGATGGGCGCGAGCTACAGCCTCTCCTGGGCCATGGGCACGGGCTCGGTCTCCCAGACGCAGCGGAACATCGCCTGGACGGCCAGCGAGACGCCGAAGATCTCGACGCCGCTCGCGTTCGACCAGCGCCACAAGGTCTCCGCGAACCTCGACTTCCGCTACCAGAAGGGCCAGGGACCGCTCCTCGGGAGCACGCGGATTCTCGAGAACACCGGGCTGAACATCCTGGTGAACGCGGCCAGCGGCACGCCCTACACGCCGACGAACGTCTACAACGAAGTCACGCTCGCGGCGGTGGCCACGCAGCCGATCGGGCCGCTCAACTCGCGGTACGGGCCGTGGACGGTGCAGGTGGACGCGAAGCTGAACAAGACCATCGCCCTCGGACGCCAGAGTCTCGACGTCTTCATGTGGGTCCTGAACATCTTCGATCGGGACAACGTGAACACCGTCTACACGGGTTCCGGCAGCGCGGCGACGACCAACTTCCTCGACAGCGCGGACGGGCAGGCGTTCCTGGCCACGAACGCGGAGACGTACGGCGAGGACGTCGCGCGCGAGCGCTACCGGCTCGCGGAGCAGAACCCCAACCTTCACGGGATTCCGCGCCTCGTCCGGTTCGGCGCCCGTCTCAGCTTCTAACGATCTGGACCCTAGGCTAGGAGGGCCGACAGGATGCGATCTTTGAAGTGGTTCGGGGCAGCGGTGCTCGCGCTCGCGATCGCCGCGCCCCAGGCGGAGGCGGCGCCACGAAGCGGCGCGGCGTCGAAGGCGCGTCAGCCCCAACGGGCCGCCGCCACCATCGACAACTCCGGACGCATGGACGTGAACAACATCGACATGGTCGTGACGAATCACGGATCGATCGCGTACGACCTCATCACCGGCAACTCGGGGCTCATCTACCCGAAGGGCGGCACCCGGACCGCGGTCTTCGCGGCCGGCCTCTGGGTCGGCGCGCAGGTCGCCGGGGACACCCGCGTCGCGATCGGCGAGTATTCGCAGGAGTTCACGCCGGGGCCGATGGCGGGCGGCACCTACCAGCCCGACGTCCCCGAGTTCCGGAACTACCGGATCGAGCGCGGCGGCGTCGGCTACGCCGACTACATGACGTACGCCGTGCCGCAGGGGGCGCCCCTCGACTCGCTGGGGAACCCGCTCCTCCTGGGCGACGCGACGATCTGGAGCGTCTTCAACGACGCCGATCCGGGCGTCCACACGAACATGAGCACGGCCCCCCTCGGCCTCGAGGTGCAGCAGACCGTCTTCGCGTTCAACCGCGCGGGCGCCCTGGGGAACATCATCTTCGTGAAGTGGAAGTTCATCAACAAGGGCGGGAACACGCTCGACAACACGTTCGTCTCGGTCTGGAGCGATCCCGATCTCGGCGGCTTCACCGACGACCTCGTCGGCTGCGACACGACGCTGAGCCTCGGCTTCTGCTACAACGCGACGAATTCCGACGGACAGTACGGGAACCGGCCCCCCGCGGTCGGCTACGACTTCTTCCGGGGCCCGATCGTCTGGAACGGGGCCTCCTACGACACGCTGGGGATGACCTCGTTCAACAAGTACATCAACGGGACCGATCCCGGGACCGCGGCCGAGGTCTACAACTACATGAGCGGGCTCCAGGCCGGCGGAGCACGATCGTGCGGAGCATGCCGATGACTTCCGCGCCCTTCTCGTAGACGGTCGCGGTGTAGAAATTGTCGATCGTGATGTAGGACTGCGGCTGCACGGGATGGGC
>DATIQI010000019.1:0-1823 GCA_035470985.1 Acidobacteriota bacterium | reverse complement strand
GCTTGAGGTGGCGGGGCTTACGGCGGCAAAAGTCTAGGCGCTGCCGCCCTCGGTGTCAATCGGGTAACCCTCCCGCAGGCGGCGAAGGAGATAGGGCCGATCGTTTCGCTCGGGGTGCTCGATGACCTCCTCCAGCAACTGGTCGAGGATCCGACCCACGGCCGGGCCCGCCGGCACGCGGCGCTCGCGCATGACGTCCCGTCCGTCCACGGCGAGATCCCGGATCGTGAAGGCGTGCGCCGCCGAGAGGATCCCCTCGATCCGCCCCGTCAGCTCGCCCAGGTAGTGAGGAAAGCCGACCTTCGTTCCGTTCCCGACATTGTCGGCGATCCGCAGGTCGAAGAGATCGGCCACGTGCTCGGGACCCACCGCGCGGAGGAAGCGCCGCACCGCGGCGTCGGTCCAGACCGGCCGGTAGTCGAACATGTGCTGCTTCACGAGATGGACGACGCGATCCGTCGTCTCCCGCGAGAAGCGGAGCCGCGTCATCGCCCGTTCGGTCAGCCGCGCCGATTCGAACTGGTGGTTGTAGAACGTCGCCTCGCCCCCGGCCCGCTCCACGCGGGTCGCCGGCTTCCCGACGTCGTGGAAGAGGGCGGCCAGCCGCACCTCCGGCTTCTCGCGCGGGGCCGCGTCGCACGTGAAGAGCGTGTGGAAGTAGACGTCGTACGCGTGGTAGCGGTTCTGCGGGACCGCGACGCAGGCCGCGAGCTCCGGCAGGATCAAGTCGAGGAGCCCCGACCGGCGGAGCACCTCGAAGCCGCGGGACGGAAGCGGCGCGCCGAGCATCTTCATCAGCTCGTCGCGGACCCGCTCGACGGCGACGAGCGCCACCCGCTCCCGCGCGCCCCTCAGCGCCTCGAAGGTCGTGGGCTCCAGATCCATCTCCAGCGTCGCGGTGAAGCGCGCGGCGCGGACCGGGCGAAGCCCGTCCTCGTGGAATCGAACGGCCGGATCGCCGACCGCGCGCAGGATTCCGGCGGCCAGATCGGCGCGGCCGCCGAACGGATCCTCCTCCCGGTCGGCGATCGGGTCCCAGGCCATCGCGTTCACCGTGAAGTCGCGGCGCTCCAGGTCGGCGCGGAGGTCGTCCGTGAACGCGACCTGGTCGGGATGGCGCGCGTCGCTGTAGCCCGATTCCACGCGGAACGTGGTCACCTCGACTGGGCGATCCTCCGTCAGGACGGTGACGGTGCCGTGCTTCAGGCCCGTCGGCACCGTGCGCGGAAAGAGCGCCTGGACCTGGACCGGCTTCGCGCTCGTCCCGACGTCCCAGTCCCCGACGTCCACGCCTCGCGCCAGGTCGCGGACGCATCCCCCGACCAGGACGGCGCGATGCCCCGCGGCGTGGAGCGCGCGGAGGAGCGCGGCGACCGGAGGGGGCACCCGCGCGGGATCGAGGGGACGTAGCGTGGCCACCGGGCGATCGTACCAGATGGACGCGCGAACCCCGTGCTAGTCTCGCGCCATGAACGCGACCCGCCGGCGCGCGCCGGCCCCGTCCCGCGCGGCGACGGCGCGGCGACTCCTCGCCGCGATCGCGGCGGCGTTCCTTCCGGCGCTCCTCGCGGGCGCCGTCGCGGCGTCCGACGCCCGCGCGGAGCGCCTCTTCCTTCCGCTCGATCGCGAAGGGGCGTGGCTCGCGCCCGACAAGACGCTTCACTTCGCCGCGTCCGCGGCGCTCGCCGTTTCCTTCCGCGTGGAGGGAACGCGCGAGGAGTCGGCGTTTCGCTACACGGTGGGCCTCGGCGTGGCGAAGGAGGTCTTCGACGCCGCGTTTCAGCCCGCGCGCGAGCGGCGCGGCGCGAGTCGCAAGGACCTCG
>DATIQI010000018.1:0-7544 GCA_035470985.1 Acidobacteriota bacterium | reverse complement strand
AGCCCACCGAACTCGTCTACCAGAATCGACTGTACGTCAGCCGAAGCTCCGACGCCCGCCTGCCGGCGGGGCGGTACAAGCTCGGAACGCTGAACCTCTCCGGCGTCGGTACCGGGTCGTACCTCATCTTCACCGCCAGTGCGCAGACGCCACCGGACGCGAGCACGGCATTCGGCACCGATTGCGAAGGCCTCGGCGGCGACAATCTCTACATGCTGGGCCGGGATTGGATGGACGTGGGTGGCCTTCCATACCCGACGGACGCTACGACGAACACGAGTTGGGGGAGCATCAAGGCGCGGTATCGCTAAATCCGCTTCGGGCCGGCTCCGCGCCCGCAGCGACCCGCTACCCCAGCGCGCACTCGTTCTTGCCGCAGTCGAGCTCCTGGGCTTCCTCGTCCCAGACTTCCACGAGGCCCAGATTCACCGCCTTGATCCGCCGGTAGGACTCGGGGCTCCCGCCCACTTTTTGCAGCACCCACGCGGTGAACGACGCCTCGTCCTTGAATTGGAGCGGCTCGTTCGTCCGCTGAATCGCTCCGAACGCGCGGCCGACGCTCCGGTCCGCTTCGCGCTCGGCGTCGCTGCCGTAGTGCGCGGGGTAGATCCTCATCCCCGCGGGCCACTCGCGGCGGGCGCGCTCCAGCGATTGCCAGAGCTCCTTCGTCCAGGGCTCGGCCTTGCCGCCCAGGTCGGGGCGGCCGATCGAATTCACGAAGATGAAGTCGCCCGTCAGCGCGACCGAATCGCCGGCGAGGTACGTGACGCTTCCCTCGGTGTGCCCGGGCGTGTGCATCACCCGGAGCGCGGCGCCTCCGAAGCGGAGTTCCGACCCCTCCTCGGCGGGCTCGTACGGAATGCGCGCGGGGCTTCCGTCGTAGGGGAGGATCGCGTCGCGCGGATGGATGTAATAGGGGATCGAGAGCGCGCGGGCGATGCCGGGCCCGCCGGAGATGTAATCGGCGTGCACGTGCGTGTCGGCGACCGCCAGGACCTTGATGCCCGCGTCGCGCGCCGCTTCGAGGTAGGCCTGCGCCTTCCGCGGCGGATCGACGACGATTCCCTCGCCGCCGGCCGCGATCAGGTAGCCGGTCGCTCCCTTCGCGATCCGGTCGAACTGGACGAAGTGGTCGAATCCGGGCGGCGGCGTCAGGGGACGCGCGACGACCGTCGAGCCCCAGGCCGCCATGCCTCCGTGCATCGACTCGCACTGGTAGCCGAGCCGGTTCAAGTAGGCCGCGATCTGCTTGCTGCTGTTGCCGCGCTCGCAGACGACGGCGACCGGGCCGTCGAGCGGGAGCAGCTCGCCGATCTTGGGGCCGAGCGCGACCAGCTCGGAGCCTCGGATGTTCACGTAGCGGTCGTTCGCGACGCAGTCCACGCGTCCGTTCGCGGTGTTCGCGCGGATGTCGAGAACGCGAAGCGGCTCGCCCGACTCGACGCGCCGCACCAGGACTTCCGGAGTGATCTCGGGTACCGATCGAAGTAGGTTCATGCGCCGAGTCTGACGCGGCGGGGCGCGCGGCGTCAAGACTGGACGGTTGAGAATCGGCGCCACGACGGGCATTCTCTCAGGATGCACGTCGCGCAGGGATCGGCGTCGGAAGCGCCCCCGCGGACGCCGCCGGGGTCGTCGACCATTCTTCCCGGCCTCGCGATCGCGGTCGGCGTCGGGCTCGCGGCGCGGGCGTGTCACGGTCTGCTCCCCGCGGCGGCCTCGGTCGCCGTGGGCGAGGTCGTCCTCGCGGTGCTCCTGGGCCTCCTCGTGGGGAACGCGTTCCGGCTTCCCGCGGCCGCGGCGCCGGGGATCCGGTTCGCGTTCCAGTCGGTCCTGCGCACCGCGATCGTCCTTCTCGGCGCGACGTTCTCCTTCGCGCAGGTCGTGACGATCGGCGGGAAGGCGCTCGTGATGATCGTGGCGCTCATGCTCCTCGCGCTCGCCGTGGCGCACGCGCTCGGGCGCGCCCTGGGCGCGTCGGGGCGGCTCGCCACCCTGATCGGCGTGGGGACCGCGGTCTGCGGCAACTCGGCGATCGTCGCGACCGCGCCGGTGATCGGCGCGCGCGACGACGAAGTCTCGTTCGCCGTGGCGACCAACACTCTGTTCGGGACGTTCGTGGTGTTCTTCTACCCGCTCCTCGGCCGGGCGATGGGGATGAGCGACGCGGTGTACGGGACCTGGGCCGGGACGGCGGTGAACGACACGTCGCAGGTGGTGGCCGCGGGGTTCGCCTTCAGCGCCTCGGCGGGAGCGACGGCGACGGCGGTGAAGCTGACGCGGAACGCGCTGATGGGAGGCGTGATCGTGGCGATGGGATTGGCGTACGGCGCGCGCGGGAGCGCGGGGGGAACGGAGGGCGCCGCCGCCGCGGCGGGCGGAGGCTCGAGCGGCGCGGCGGGATGGCGGACGCGGCTCCGCCAGTCGGTGCCGCTCTTCGTGCTCGGCTTTCTCCTCCTCGCGCTCCTGAATACCCTCGGACTCGTGCGCGCGCTGAGCGACGCGACGGGCCGCGACGCGGCCGCGGCGCTCCAGACGTCGGCGAAGTTCCTCATCCTCGTGGCGCTGGCGGGCGTCGGATTGTCCACCCGCCTCGAGGCGATGCGCCGCACCGGGGCCGCGCCCCTCTACGTGGGACTCGCCACCGCGACCGCGACGGCGGCGGCGAGCCTGCTCCTCATTCGATGGATCGGCCCGGCCGCGGGCTGAGCGGCCGTGACGGCCTGAAAGGATCTCGATGGCTTCGAAGGAACCGAAACTCCCCGAACTCCCCAAGGGGCTCCACCTGCGCCGGCCCGCGCTCGAGGACGCCGAGCCGGTGGCCGAGCTCATGTGCGCGACCGACATCGAGGAGATGGGCCACGCCGAGACCGACGCCGACGATGTTCGCGACGAGTGGTCGCAACCTCGGTTCGACCGGGACAAGGACGCCTGGATCGTCGTGGGGAACGATCGGCAGCTCCACGGCTACGGCTGGGTCTGGGACAAGGTCCCCGACCGGGAGATGATCGGCGACATCTACATCCGTCCCGGCAGCCCGCGCGAGGAGCTCTACGACGCCCTCCTGGCGCGCATCGAGGTTCGCGCCGCCGAGCACATCCCGGCCGCGCCGGCCGGGGACGAAGTGACGCTCGGGCTCTTCGGTCTCACGGGCTCGGCGTACAGCGCCTACCTCCAGGCGCGCGGCTACGCGATCGCGCGGACCTACTTCCGCATGGAGATCGCGCTGGGCGAGGAACGCCCCGTGCCGCCCTCGATCCCGGGGATCGAGGTGCGCCCGTTCCGCGCGGGCCAGGACGACGCGGCGCTCCACCGCGTTATCCAGGAGTCGTTCGCCCAGCACTACCTCTTCGCGCCGGAGCCGCTCCACGAGTGGATCGAGCGGCGCTCCCAGCACCCGACCACCGATCCGACCCTCTGGCGCGTGGCGTGGGACGGGCGGGAGCCGGTCGGCGGCATCCTGCCGTACCCGTTCGAGGGGCTCGCCTGGATCCGGGAGGTCGGCGTGCGGCACGAGTGGCGCGCGCGGGGCGTGGGCCGGGCGCTGCTGCTGCACGGATTCGCGGCGCTCCACGAGCGCGGGCACCGGAAGGTCGGGCTCGGGGTCGACTCCGAGAACGCGACGGGCGCGACGAAGCTCTACGAGTCGGCAGGGATGCACGTGACGCTGAGTCACGCCTTCCACAAGCGCGTGCTCCGGCCGGGGAAGCCGGTCAGCGCGGGGGGCTGACGCGGGCGCGCCGCGCCGTTCGCGCCCGCGGCGCGATCAGTTCCCGCGGAGTCCCGCCTTCTTCAGCACGGCCATCATGGGGCACCAGCCCGTGAAGGCCGACTGGAGGAGATTCGCCCCCACGAACGCCGTGAAGGCGAAGAACCACGGATTCACCCAGACTCCGAGCGCCACCGAGATCAGGATGAACGAGCCCGCCACCGCACGGATGCCCGCTTCGACGGTCATGATGAAACCCTCCTTCCGTACGTCACGTTAGGCCTGCCGTTCGACCGGCAGGAGGAAGAACCGCGTGATTCCCTTGGCCGCCGCCAGCTCGCCGCGGAGCGCGTCGAGCCGCGCCGCGTTCACGAGGCAGAGGATCGTCTTCACGCCGCTGCCTCCGTTCGACGCTGCAAGAGGTAGTAGAGGACCGGGACCGCCATGCGCGAGAGGACCGTCGCGGCCACCTCGCCGCCGATCAAGGCGATGGCGAGCCCCTGGAAGATCGGATCGAACAGAATGACGCTCGCGCCGACCGCCACGGCCGCCGCGGTCAGGACCATCGGCCGGAACCGGACCGCCCCGGCGTCCACCACCGCCTCCTTCAGCGAGAGCCCCTGCGCGCGGCGGAGCTCGATGAAGTCGACCAGGATGATCGAATTCCGGACCGTGATCCCCGCGCCGGCGATGAATCCGATCATGGAGGTCGCCGTGAAGAAGGCGCCCGTCATGGCGTGCGCGGGGAGGATGCCGACGAGGCTGAGCGGGATCGGAAGCATGATCACGAAGGGGGTCGTGAAGGAGCGGAACCAGCCGACCGTGATCACGTAGATCAGGACCAGCACCACCGCGAACGCGCCGCCCATGTCGCGGAAGACCTCGTACGTGATGTGCCACTCGCCGTCCCACTTCAGTCCGTAGCGATCGGGATCCTCGGGCGCCTTCGTGCTCGTCTGGTGGATCGGCGCGCCGTTCGGCATGGGGAGCGCCTGGACGGCGGGGCGGAGATCCGCGATGGCGTAGACGGGACTCTCGGCGCGGCCGGCCACGTCGCCGAGGACGTAGACGACGCGGCGGAGGTTCTTGTGGTGGATCTCGAGCGAGGCCGTGTCGGTCACCGCGCGCGCCAGCTCCGAGATCGGGGTGCCCGCGCCCGATCCGACGCGCAACGCCGCGAGAGCCGACGCGTCGGCGCGGTCGGAGGGGGCGAGACGCGCGCGGACGGGGACCGGCTCGGCCTGGTCGGGGGCCTCGAGCGTCGCGACCGGCGCTCCGGCGAGGAGCGCCCCCGCGGCGTCGGTGACCGACCGGGCCGAGGCGCCGGCCAGCGCCGCGCGGTCCCGATCGACCTCCAGACGGCGGACCGGCTGCCCTTCGGTGAGGAGTAGGTCGGTGTCCACGACGCCCGGCGTCGCGCGAAAGACGTCCCAGACCTGGCGCGCCACGCGCCGCTGTCCCTCGAGATCGGGGCCGTAGACCTCGGCGACCAGCGTGGAGAGAACGGGCGGGCCGGGCGGCACCTCCACGACCTTCAGCCGCGCGCCGTACCGGGCGGCGACCTCCTCCAGCGCGGGGCGGACGCGGCGCGCGATCGCGTGGCTCTGCTCCTTCCGCTCCTCCGCGTGGACCAGCTGCACCTGGATGTCGGCCAGGCGTGGCTCGGTGCGGAAATCGTAGTGACGCACCAGACCATTGAACGTGACCGGCGCGCCGAGCCCCGCGTAGATCTGGATCGCCTCGACCTCGGGCACCGTCTCCAGCCGGTCGGCCACGGCCTGCGCCGCGGCGAGCGTCCGCTCGAGCGGCGCGCCGGGGGGGAGGTCGAGCATCACCTCGAATTCGCTCTTGTTGTCGAACGGCAGCATCTTCACCGTCACCACGCGGAAGACGACCAGCGAGACGGCCGCGAGCCAGAGCACGAACATCCCCCCGAAGAAGCGGAGGCGGAACCTGCCGTCGCCGAGGAGCCGGTTCATCCAGACGCGGTAGCGGCGGTCGAGCGCGCCTTCCGAGCCGTGGCCCCCTTCGTCGGCCTTCGGAGGCTTCAGGAGCCGGCGCGCCGCCCAGGGCGTGATCATGAAGGCGACCGCGAGCGAGAAGATCATCGCCAGCGACGCGCCGACCGGGATCGGCTTCATGTAGGGGCCCATGAGGCCCCCGACGAAGGCCAGAGGCAGGATGGCGGCGATCACGGTCACGGTCGCGAGGACGGTCGGATTGCCGACCTCGTCCACCGCCTCCACCGCGCGCTCGTCCGCGTCCCGCCCGTCCTTCATCCGGAAGTGGCGGGCGATGTTCTCCACCACCACGATCGCGTCGTCCACCAGGATGCCGATGGAGAAGATGAGCGCGAAGAGCGTGACGCGGTTCAGCGTGTAGCCGAGGGTCCGGTAGATGAAGAGCGTGAGCGCGAGCGTCACCGGGATCGCGATCGCGACGATGATCGCCTCGCGCCGGCCGAGCGCGAAGGCGATGAGCGCCACGACCGAGAGGGTCGCGAGGAGGAGATGGAAGATGAGGTCGTCGGACTTGTGCTTCGCCGTCTGTCCGTAGTCGCGCGTGACCGCGACGTGGACGTCGCTCCCGATCAGGGTGGAGCGAAGCGCGTCCACGCGGGCGCGGAGCGCCCGGGTCAGCTCCGTCGCGTTCACGCCGGGGCGCTTCGTCACTTCGATCGTCACGGCCGGGTGGCGTGGCGCGCCCTTCTCGGCGTGGAAGACGTAGGACTCGGCCTCGCCCGGACCGTCCACGACCTCCGCCAGCTCCGAGAGCCGGACCGTGCCGCCCGTCCGGTTCGGAACCAGGAGCGAGCGGAGGTCGTCCGCGTCGCGGTAGGCGCCGTGGACGCGAATCACGGTGCCGCGATTCGCCGCCACGATCGACCCGGCGGGCCCGGATGCTCCCTGCGCGGCGATCGCGCCGAGGAGCGCGTCCACGGAGACGCCGGCCGACGCCATGCGCGCGGGCTCGGGGCGGACCGCGATCTCGCGCGGCGAGCCCCCGAGGAGCCGGACGCGCGCCACGCCCGGCACCTGCCGGAGCGGCTCGGCCAGCTCGGCGCCGACGAGGCGGAGATCGTTCTGGTCCCAGTCCTCGCGGGCCGGATTCGTGAGCGTCAGGGTCAGGACCGGAACGTCGTCGATGCCGCGCGGCGCGACCCAGGCGATCGCGGCGTCCCGCGGGAGGTCGGAGGCGGCGTGGTCGAGCCGGGTGCGGACTTGCGCCAGCGCGACGTCCGGATCGGTGCCGACCTCGAAGCGCGCGATGAGGAGCGCGCCGTCGTCGCGCGTCGTGGAGTAGAGGTACTCGAGCTTCGGGATCTCCCAGAGCCTCCGCTCCACGGGGGACGTCAGCTGCCGCTCCACCTGGCCCGCCGCGGCCCCGGTCCAGCGAAGTCCGATGTCCACCATCGGCACGCGGATCTGGGGCTCCTCCTCGCGGGGCAGCGTGGCGAAGGCGAAGAGGCCGAGGAAGAGCGACGCGAAGATCGTGAGCGGCGTCAGTTTCGAATGGAGGAACGCCCCGGCCACGCGGCCGGCGATCCCGGTGGCGCGAACGCTCGGAGGCGTCGAAGGGTTCACCGCGCCGCCTCCACGCGGCGGCCGTCGGTCAGTTCCGCGGGCGCGAGCGCCACGCTGTCGCCGGGGTCGAGCCCGGCCAGGACGACGACGTCGGGTCCGGCCGTTCCGCCGAGGCGGAGCCAGCGGAGCCGCGCGCGCCCCTCGCGGACGACGTAGACGCCGGCGAGGGAACCGCGCCGGACGAGCGCGGCGGCCGGCACGGTGGCGTCGGCCGCGCGGGTCGCGGGGGCGCGTTTCGCGGCCGCCGCGTC
>DATIQI010000017.1:0-3620 GCA_035470985.1 Acidobacteriota bacterium | reverse complement strand
GGGGCTTCCTCTCGGACCGGTTCGGACGGCGGCGGACGCTCGCCATCTTCATCGGAGCGACGGCGCTCCCGACGTTGGCGCTCGCGCTGGTCCTGAGCCATCACGGATGGGTGATGCCCGTCGACCCGACCGCGGCGGGGCGCCCGGCCGCGCCGGAGAGCCTGGTCCGGTGGTTCTGGCTCCTGGTTCTCTCCTACTCGGTGACGCAGGGGCTCATGTACGGGGTCGGCACCGCGATCTTCATGGACGTCACGACCTCCTCTGTCGCCGCGACGCAGTTCACCGCCTACATGGCCCTTTCGAACACGGTCTTCGCCTATACGTCCACGTGGCAGGGACACGCGATCGGCTCGTGGGGGTATCCCGCGACGCTCGTCGTGGACGCGGCGTTCGGGATGGTGTCGCTCCTGGTTCTTCGCCTGATGGGACCAACGCGACTCGATCGAAGGCGGGCGGAGCCCTAGGGGCTCCACGACTCCGGGCGGCAGCCGAGGCGCTTCATCTTCTTGTAGAGATGGCTCCGTTCGAGCCCGAGCCGCTGGGCGGCGCGGGTCATGCTTCCGCCCTCGGCCGCGAGCGCGGCCTCGATCCGGCGCCGCTCGAACGCGCGCACCTCGTCGGCGAGCCGCTCCGGCGCCTCCGGATTGGCCTCGACCGGCGAGAGGACGCCGCGCGCGTGGGCCGCGCCGACCACCGCCCCCGGCGTGGTGATCGAAAGCCGCTCCACGAGATTCCGCAGCTCTCGGATGTTCCCGGGGAAGGGGTGGCGCATCAGGATCTCCAGCGCCTCGGGGGAGAAGCGCTTCGGCGCGCCGCTCGTTTCGCGGGCCACCTGCGCCGCGAAGTGCTCCACCAGGAGCGGGACGTCCTCGGGGCGCTCGCGCAAGGGGGGCACCGCGATCGGGAGGACCGCGAGGCGGAAGTAGAGATCCTCGCGGAACGAACCCGCGCGAACCAGCGACTCGAGGTCGCGGTTCGTGGCCGCGATGACGCGGACGTCGACCTTCACGACGCGCGTCCCGCCGACCCGCTGGAATTCGCTCTCCTGGAGGACGCGAAGGAGCTTCGTCTGGGCGCGCGGGCTCAGATCGCCCACCTCGTCCAGGAAGAGCGTTCCCCCGTGCGACTCCTCGAAGCGGCCGCGTCGCGAGCCGACGGCGCCGGTGAAGGCGCCGCGCTCGTGGCCGAAGAGCTCCGACTCGAGGAGCTCCTCCGGGATCGCCGAGCAGTTCATCGCCACGAAGGGATGGTCGCGCCGCGGGCTCGAGGCGTGGAGCGCGCGCGCCACCAGCTCCTTTCCGGTTCCGTTCTCCCCCTGGATCAGGACCCGGGCCCCGCTCGGGCCGGCCACCTCGATCTGACGGAGGAGGTCGCGGACCGCGGCAGACCTCCCGACGATCGCGTCGGCCCAGGTGCGGCGGAGGCGGCGATTCTCCGCGCGGAGCGAGAGCGCCGCCGTCGCGTTTCGAAGGAGGATCAGGAGCCGCTCCAGCGAGAGCGGCTTTTCCAGGAAGTCGTACGCGCCGAGCCGGGTCGCCTTCACGGCCACGTCGATGGTGGCGTGGCCCGACATCATCACCACCACCGTTTCGGCGTCGCGCTCCCGGATGGCCTCGAGGAGATCGAGGCCGCTCCCGTCGGGGAACCAGACGTCCACCAGCGCGATGTCGTAGCTGTCGCGAAGAAGGGTCCGCGCCTCCGCCACGGAAGCCGCGACGTCCACCTGGTAGCCCTCGCGGCCGAGCGCCGCCTGGAGCGAGGCCCGGATGTTCGGCTCGTCGTCGGCCAGGAGGAGCGACGGCATCTCAGATCCTCCCGCCGAGAGGGAAGGTAAGGCGGAACCGGGTCCCGGACGGCTCCGCGCGCTCGACGTGAATCGTGCCGCCGTGGTCGTTCACGATCCGCTCGACGATGCCGAGCCCCAGACCGCTCCCCTCCCGTTTCGTCGTGAAGCCGGGGAGGAAGAGATGGGCCCTCTGCTCCTCGGTCAGGCCGGGACCGTCGTCCTCCACCACGAATTCGGCCTCCGGAGCCGTCGCGTCCGGAGCCACCGAAGCGGAGACCGACACCCGGCCGCCGGGCGCCGTCGCCTCGAGCCCGTTCTTCACGAGATTCACGAGCGCCTGGCGGACCAGGCCCGAGTCCGCCGTGAACTCCTGGTCCGGCGAAACGCCGCCGCGCTCCACGTGAAGCCGCCCCTCCGCGACGTCGCGGGCATAGAGCGCGTCCAGGTCCGCGAGGAGCGCGCCGATCCGAACCGGCGCGAGCCGCGGCGCGGGGAGCGCGCCGTACTCGGTGAACTCGTTCAGGAGCCGCTTCATCGTCGCGATCTCCTCGCCGATGGTCCGGGTCGCCTGGTCGAGGATCTCCGGAAAATCCGCGCGGCGCTGATCGTAGCTTCGCTTCAGGTCCTCGATCGAGATCGCGATCGGCGTCAGGGGGTTCTTGATCTCGTGCGCGACGCGGCGCGCCATCCCGCTCCAGGCCGCCTGCCGCTCGCCGACGATCAGCCGCTCCCGATAGTCGTTCAGATCCCGCCGCATTCGCTCGAGCGCCTCCACCAGGGTCTCCAACTCGCGCACGCTCGTCACCGCGAGCGGCCGGTCCCAGCGCCCGTGCGCCACTTCGCGCGCGAAGGCCGCGAGGCGCTCCACCGGACGCGAGAGCTGCGCCGACCAGAACATTCCCAGGAGGATCGCGAGGGCGATGCCGAGCGCGCCGAGGAGGAGGGCGGACGTTCGAAGCGAGGCCACCGCGCGGTCGGAGGATTCGGTCGGGACGAGGCCCGTGATCTCGGCCGGCGCGAGCGAATCCGCGCCGATCTCGAGCGGGAGCGTGCGGCCCAGGTACGGCACGCCCCCGAGGGTCAGCCGGGCGGCCGTCGCCGCCGGCGCCACGTAGGGCGCGCCACCCTCCGCCAGCGTGGTCGCGCGGATCCGCCCCCGTCCGTCGCGCAGGACGAGCTCGAGTCCCGAAGCGCGCTTCACGCGATCGAGGAAGACGGGGTCGAGGGTCCGAGCGGCTTCCACGGCCCCGGCCGGGGCGCCGCGATAGAGGATCGGGGCGCGCGCGACGAGGGACGCTGGATCGCCCGCGCCGCCCTCTTCCGGGTGCTCGGCGACGACCCGGCCGGAGAGATCGCGCAGTCGGAGCCGGTCGAGGAAGGCCGTCGTGGTGACGCACTTCCATGCGGACCGGCTGGGCGGAGCCGCGGCCCTGCAGCGCAGGGGGATCGCCTTCCCCGGCCACCCACTCACGGCCGGGCTGGCGGCCACGCTGAGGCTGCCGCCACCCAGGACGCTGCCGGGTCTCGCCAGGGCCGGGGGCGTGGAGCACGTGGAGTCGGCGGAGGTCTTCTACCCGGGGCCCGCCCACACGCGCGACAACGTCGTGGTGTGGTTGCCGAAGTCGCGCGTCCTCGTCGGGGGCTGCGCCGTACGTGCCGCGGGAACGACGGCCCTGGGGAACGTCGCGGACGCGGACGTCAGGGAGTGGCCCCGCTCGATCCGACGCGTGCTCGAGCGTTACGGAAGCGCCGACGTCGTGGTCCCGGGCCACGGCAAGCCCGGCGGCCGCGAGCTGCTGGAGCACACGATCGCGCTGGCGAAGGTGGGGAAGTG
>DATIQI010000016.1:0-10016 GCA_035470985.1 Acidobacteriota bacterium | reverse complement strand
CCCTCCGACCCGACGCGCAGGTCGTCCCGCCGTTGGGGTCCGGCCCGGCCGCGGGAAGAGCCGATTCGATCCGGGCTTGGGGGGTGCGTGGCGAAGCAGCGACCGAAGGCGAAGCGGGGCGGCGCGGGCGCCGCGGGACCGAAACCGTCCGCCGCCGGAAAGCCGCGCGCCGGGCGGAGGCCCGGCTTCCGGCTCCCCTCGCTCGACCGCGCCCTCCTCTTCATCCTCGTCTTCGCGGCCGCCGTCCGGATATGGGGGATCGGCGACCGGCTCCCCGACGCGTCGCTCGGCATCAATGTCATCGACGACACGGCGATCGAGGAGACCGATCGCACCACGATCATGCGGTCGTGGGGGATGTGGCGCGGCGGCACGAAGCCGCTCGACCTGAATCCGCACACGGGCGGCTGGCCGGCGCTCTCGTTCTATCTCACGCTCGCGATCCAGCTCGCGTACAAGGCCTGGTACGGGCTCGTCCATCCCGGGGTGAGCGCGGCGCTCTTCGCGGAGCACGTCCAGCGCGACGCGGCCGCGCTCTTCCTCCTGGCCCGCCTGGTGAACGCCGCGATCGGGGTCCTGAGCGTGGCGCTCACCTGGCGTCTCGCGCTCCCGTTCGGAGGCCGGCTCGCGGCCATCCTCGCCGCCCTCTTCCTCGCGGCGAATCCGCTCCACGTCCTCACCTCGCAGCACATCAGCGATCCGAACCTCCTCGCGCTCCTCTTCGTCGCGCTCGCCGCCATCTCGATGATCCGTGTGGCCGAGGGGGGCGGGCTCCGCCACTCGGTCTGGGCCGGGATCTGGATCGGTCTCGCCGGCGCGTGCAAGTACGTGCCGGTCGTCCTGGCGCTGCCGCTCGCGCTGGCGCACGCGCGCGGGCTCCGATGGCGCGCCTTCGCGATCGCGGCCGCGGTCGCGGTGGCGGCGATGTTCGTCGCCTCCCCCTTCACGTTCCTCGACTGGAAGACGACGAGCGACGCGTTCCTGATCCAGCGGCGGAGCCTCTTCTCCGACTGGGTCGGGCAGTCGGCGTTTCCGATCTCGCTCCCGACCTACCTGATCGCGTCGCTCCCCAAGGCGCTCGGCTGGCCGGTCTATCTCCTGTCCCTCGCGGGAACCGTGCTCCTCTGGCGCCGCGGAGCGGCGGGCCGGACCGTGGCGCTCGTCCCGATCGCCGTCGTGCTGGCGAACGGAATGCTCCGCGCGGCGCAGGAGCGCTACATGCTGGTCGCCTTCCCCATGCTGATGACCGCCGCCGGCGTCGCGATCGCGGCCGGATGGGAGCGGTGGCGCGACCGCGTCCCGGCGTCGCTTCGCGCGGGCGGCGCGATCGGAGCCGTCGCCCTGGTCGCGGCGGCGTGGCCGATGCCCGACCTCTGGAACGTGCGGAGCGCGCTCCGGCGCCCCGATTCGCGCCACGAGGCGCGCCGGTGGGTGAACGCGAACGTGCCGCCCGAGCGGCGTCTCGCGATCGAGATCTACGGCCCGGTCTTCCACGAACGGGAGCGGAACTTCGTCATCTGGCCCTTCTTCGCGACGCAGGCGCCGCTGGTGGCCGCGGCCTATCATCCCGAGTTCCTCGACGGCATCGAGACGATCGTCCTCTCCGGGGAGATTTCGCGGCGCTTCGACGCCGACTCGCTGAAGTATCCGGGCGAGGCGGCCTACTACCGCTGGCTCCGGGCGAATGGCGCGCTCCTCTGGCGCTCCGATCCGGATCGGCTCTCGGGCCCCTCGATCGAGGTCCGCGCGCTTCCGTCCGTCATCAGTACGCGCGCCGAGCGCGACAGTCTCTTCGCGCGGCTGGAGGCGAAGCCGAGCCGCACGTACCGGCTGGCGCTCTGGTGCCACGATCTGTCGGCGCTCTTCGCGCGGAGCGGCCGCTTCGACCGCGCGGAGGAGTGGGCCCTTCGCGGCCTCCACGTGAACGCGACGAACCTGAATCCGCGCCTTCACGGAGCGCTCGCGGTCGCCCGGATGAATCTCGAGGACTTCGAGGGGACCCTGGCCGCGGCCGACGCGGGACTGAGGGCTTCGCCGCGAGCGCACGCCCTCCAGCTCTACCGCGGCACCGCGCTCCAGAACCTGGGACGCTCGGAGGAGGCGCTGGAAGCCGTGCGGGCGGCGTACGCGGGGCTCGGCGATCCGCGCATTCTCCTGAACGTCGGCCAAATTCTCGCGTCCTTGGGGCGCTACGAGGAGGCGGTGGCGGAACTCGCGCGCGTTCCGGCCCAGGTCCCCGAGCGCGCGGCCGCGCGGCGCGACATGGCGGTCCTCCTCCTGAACCATCTGCGGCGGCGCGACGAGGGGATCGCCGCGCTCCGCGAGGCGGCGGCGCTGACGCAGGATCCGGGCGAGGCGCGGCTCCTCATGGACGAGGTGGCGCGCCTGGAGCGGACGATTCCGCCGTCGCGGCCGGGGGCGCCGTGACCCAGGCGGAATCGCTCCGAAGGACGCTCGAGTTCGCGCTGGAGCTCGACAAGCTGAAAGCGGTCTCGCGCCGAACGAAGCCGGTCGGGCTGGAGCGATACGAGAACTCGGCCGAACACAGCTGGCACGTCTGCCTCCTCGCGCTCGTCCTGGCCGATCGCGCGGCGGAGGAGATCGACATCGGCCGCGTCGTCGAGATGCTGCTGGTCCACGACATTCCGGAAATCGACGCGGGCGATCGCTACGTCTACGACCCGGCGAGCGAGGATCACGCCGCCACGGAACGAGGCGCGGCGCGGCGTCTCTTCGGACTCCTTCCGGAGCCGCACGCGACTGTCTGCTTCGAACGCTGGGAGGAGTTCACCTCGGGAGGAACCCCCGACGCGAGATTCGCCCGCGCCGTCGATCGTCTGATGCCGGTCCTCCAAAACCTCGCGAACGGCGGCCAGAGCTGGCGCGAGAACGGCGTGGGAATCGATCAGGTCCTGTCGATCAACGCCGGGATCGCGGACGCCGCCCCCTCCGTGTGGGAGGAGGTCCGCCGGCGCCTGCGCGAAGCCGAGAGCCGGGGCCTCTTCCGGGCGTAACGCTCGTCCCCCGCGACGCGGGGCCGGAACGGCCGCGGCCGCGGGGAACGCCCGGTCACCTCACCTTCACGACGCGCGCGGTCCGATCGAAACCCGGCGCGCGCACCCTCACGAAATAGACGCCGCTCGCGGCCGGCTCCCCGATTCGGTTCGCCCCGTTCCAGTGGACCGCGAGCGTCCCGGCGGCGGCCGGTCCGTCGTGGAGCGGCGCGACGAGCCGGCCCTTCACGTCGAAGAGATCGGCGCGCACGCGCGCCGGCGCGGGGAGGCGAACCAGGACGAGCGCCGCGCCGCGCGTCGGGCTGGGGTAGGGCGCTTCGAGGCGCATCGCGGGCGCCGCGACCGCCGCGAGGGCCGGTTCCGGGGGTGGCGACGCCCGCAGCGCGCCGTCGAAGAGGACGACGTCGTCCACGGAGGCGCTGACGATCGAGACCAGGCCCACGTCGGCGACGGCGAAGCGGACCTGCACCTGCGCCGCGGCGTCGAGCCATTCCCGAACGCGAATCTCGTGATAGCGCCAGGCCGGGTCGCTCTCGCGGATCGTCTCGACCGGCACGAAGGCCGCTCCGTCGGACGAGAGGCTCACGACCAGCGATTCGGGCTCGTCGGGCACCCCCACGCCGAACCAGGTCCAGTACCCCACGACGGGATCGGCCATGGAGCCGAGCGGCATCGCGGGAGAGGTCAGGGTCGTGCGGCCGAACTGGACCGTGACCGTCGGCTCGTACGAGAGTCCGGGCGCGGCCGTTTGGAAGCAGGCGACGCCGCCGACGGTGTGATCGCCGTACGGAGAGAGCACGACCCCCTCGTTCGACCGGACGATCGTGGGCGTCGTGAGGAGCCACTGCCCGATCGGGGCGTCGTCGCCGGCCGCGTCCGTGATCCAGCTTCCCACGAGTCCCTCGAACGGATGGTGGACGGGCGCCGCGCTGAGCGACCAGTCGAGGTCGCGCGGACCGCCGCCGTCGACCGTGATCGTCCGCTCCTCCGCGACCAGTCCGTCCCCCTCGCACCGGATGACGTGCCGCCCGGCCGGGAGGTCCGCGATCGTGTAGGCCCCCGTCTCGTCGGCCACGACGTCGATGCCGTGCGCCTCGATTCGTAGGCGCGCGCCCGCCACGGCGGCCCCTCCGGGCGCCGCGCGGACGACGCCGCGAACATCCGCGGCGGGGAGCGACCGGAGACGGATCCGGAAGACGACGTGCTCTCCGCGCGCCAGGTCGACGGTCGCCGTCGCCGGCTCGAATCCGAACGCGTCGATCTCCAGGGCGACCGGGCCCGGCGGAGCGGCGAAGCGCGCGCTCCCGTCGGCCTGGGTGCGCGTCGTCTCGCCGCGCGACCGCACGGCCGCGCCGGGAATCGGAATGCTCTCCTCCTCGAGAACGACGACCCGCACGGTGCCGTACTCGGAGCGCACGCCGCAGAGGTAGAGCCCCTCCTCCACGCTGCTGGCGGCGAGGAGGCCGGGAGCGATCGGAACCGCGTCGTAGACACCGTGGATGCCTCCGTCGACGCCGTCGTGCGGATCGAAGCGGGCGAACTCGGCCGGATGGGCCGGATCGGCGAGATCGAGGAGCCTCAGGCCGCCCGAGAGCGCCGCGGCATAGGCGACGTCGCCGACCATCGTGGCCCCGAGCGGATAGAGCGGCGGCCCCAGGGCGTACTCGTGCACGAGGCGCGGCGTCTGCTTTCCCGGATCGCCGATTCGGAAGACGCGAAGCGGCTGTCCCTGGGCGCCGTCGGTGACGTAGAGATAGTCGCCCCGCTTCGAGATCGCGACGCCGCGCGCGCGATAGGAGCCCGCGTAGCCCCAGCTGCCGGTCTCCACCGGCGCGGCGGGGTTCGAGACATCCAGGACGATGAGGCTGCCGCCGGCGCCCGTCGCCACGAAGAGCCGTCCTCCGTGCAGAACCGCGCTCAGGAATTCCTGACCGTAGGGCGAGGCGCCCTCGAACTGGCCGACCACGACGGGGGCCTCGGGGTCCGCGAGCGAAAGGGCGAAGATCCCTCGCGACAGGCCCTGGAACTTCGCGCCGATCGCGAAGAGGAGCCCGCGATCGTGATCCACGACCAGCGAGAAGCAGGCGTCGAAGAAGCGATCGAACGTGCCGGCCAGGACGGGGTGCTCGGGATCGGTGAGCCGGATGATCTGAATGCCGGTGCCGAGCGCGGGGCTGGTGGCGTAGGCCCACTGCCGGTAGACGGCGACGTCGCGGAACTTCGAGCCGAGACCGGGGATGAACGCGACTTCGCGCGGCGCGCTTGCGTCGGTCACGTTCGCGACGACGGTCCCGAAGAGGGACCCCTGGAGGACGTAGCGGCGCCCGTCGCCCGGCAGGTAGGCGGCGCAGGCCGAGTAGTTGGAGCGCCCGCCGAGCCGCGACAGGACTTCGACCACGCCGGTCGGCGTGGCTTCGGCGCGAAGGCGCTCGGGGAGCGCGGAGGAGAGGGCGACGAGGAGAACGCTGGCGAGCGAGCGCGCGAATCGGGAGTCCGGGATCATGGATTCCTCGCACTTCGGCGGATCGGGGTGCCGTGGGGAATGCGGCGCTGCGGAGGGGGGATCGACCGAAGCCTAGACCTGGCGGGGCGGGGGGGTCAATCCCTCTCCGCCGAGGGCTCCGCCGCCCTTACCGGGCGCCTCCGAGCATGACGCTTCGCGCGCGCCATCCGGAAGTTTCTTCCGCGGCCCACGTGAAACCCGAGCCGGCGGTCTCGAGCCGGGCGAGCGGCTCCCCCCGCTCCGACCAGATCGCGCTCCCGCCCCCCGAAGGGAGTCCCCCGGAAGGCCCCCCGTAATTCGCCATCACGACCGCCATTCCGTGCCGCGCGGCATAGGACCGGAGTACCGGGACCTTCTTCTCGAGATCGGAGGGTATGAGAAACATGCTCGCGAGATAGGTCGCCGCGCCGCGCTCCGCGGCCGTCCGCGGGTGCGCGGCGTCGCCGGTATCGGCGCAGACCGCCACCGCCGCCCGGTTCTCCCCGAATCGGACGAGCGGGTCGCGGGCGCCCGGCTGGAAGACGGCCGCTTCGGCGGGCGGCACGAGTCCGTCCGGGCTCGCGCTCGCCGGGAACGCGCCGAGGCGGCGCTTCGTGTAGAGCGCGACCGAGCCGTCCGGCGTCAGAACGAAGGCGCCGATGTGGAGCCGCGTCTCGATCCGGACCGGTGCCCCGGCGACGAGGATCATGCGATGCGCGACCGCCGCTTCGGCGAGAGGCGCCAGCCGCGGGTCTTCCTCGGAGAAGGCGAGCGCCTCGGCCAGATCGAGCTCGTATCCGGTCAGCGAGAGCTCGGGGAAGACGAGGACGTGGGGCTCGGCCTCCGCCGCCGCGGCGCGGACCAGGCGAAGGTGCTCCTCGAGGTTCGCGGCGACGTCGCCGCGGACCGGGATCGTCTGCGCCGCGGCTATCGTGCGGGCCGACGCCACGGCGACGCCACGCTCCTCGACCCGCGAATCCGCAAGACTCCACCCGTTGGCCGGCCGCCGACCGCGCTCCCGCTCATAGCCCGTACTCCTTCAACTTCCGGTAGAGCGTCCGGAGCCCCATGCCCAGCATCCGCGCCGCCTTCTGCTTGTCGTCCCCCACCGCGCGCATGGTGGCGTCGATGGCGGCCCGCTCGATTTCCTGCATCGTCATGCCGACGTGGAGATGGAGGTCCGGGGCCGCGGGCGTCTTCTTCTGCCGGAGCAAAAGCGGGAGGTCGGCCGCGTCCAGGACCCGCTTCCCCTCGGTGAAGATCACCATCTCCTCGATCGTGTTCTTCAGCTCGCGAACGTTGCCCGGCCAGTCGTGGTGCATCAGGCGGTCCATGGCGCCGCGCGTCACGCCGCTCACCTTCCGGACGTGCTCGCGGTTGAATTCCTTCAGGAAGGCCTCGACCAGGAGCGGGATGTCCTCCCGCCGTTCCCGGAGCGGCGGCACCTCGAGGAGCACCACGCGGAGGCGATAGAAGAGATCCTCGCGGAACTCCCCCCGCGACACCAGGACGTCGAGCGGCCGGTTCGAGGCGGCGATCACGCGGACGTCCACGCGCACCGTCTCCGTGCCCCCGACCCGCTCGAACTGGCGGTCCTGGAGGACGCGGAGGAGCTTCGTCTGGATGTTCAGCGGGACTTCGGAGATCTCGTCGATGAAGAGCGTGCCTCCGTCGGCCAGCTCGAAGCGTCCCTTCCGCTGCTGCTCCGCCCCGGTGAAGGCGCCGCGCTCGTGGCCGAAGAGCTCGCTCTCGATCAGGTTCTCGGAGAGTTCCGCGCAGTGGAGCTTCACGAAGCGCTCGTCCTTGCGGGGCGAGAGCTGATGGATCGCCTGCGCGATCAGCTCCTTTCCCGTCCCCGTCTCGCCCGACAGGAGCGTCGTCGCCCGGGTCGGCGCGATCTGCGCGATCCGCTCGGTCAGGGCCTGCATGGCGCGGGAGTTCCCGGTGAGGGTCGGGATGCGGAGCCGCTCGTCGAGCCGCTCGGCCAGCGCCGAGGCGCGCGTCACGAGGTGCTGATGGGAGAGCGCCCGCTCGATGACGGCCATCAGCTTCGGGAGATTGATCGGGCGGAGCTGGAAATCGTACGCCCCCCGGCGCATCGCCTCGGTCGCGAGATCGACGCCGCCCGCGTCGGCGATGAGGACGACGCAGACCTCGGGGTTTCGGCGCCGCGCGACTTCCAGCAGGCGGAGTCCGTCGATCCGCTGGGCGCGGAGCTCGGCGACGACCACCTCGTGGCCGAGCGTGGGCGTGCCCGCCTTGTCGGGGGGAGGCGCGTCGAGGATGTTGAAGGCCTGCTCGCCGTCCTTCGCCCACTCGACCTGGAAGCCCGTCGCCTCGAGCGCGCCGAGCAGGGCCTGCGTCTCGGCGGTGTCCTTGTCGACGACGAGTGCGCGGGGGCGCTGGAGCGACAACGGAGGGTCCTCGGTTGCGGGTGAAAACGCCGTAACCGTAGGAGTTTACGGGCGAGATCCGACTCCGTCAAGGCGGACGCCGACCGGGCCCGCCGAAACGACTCGGGCGGCGTCTCGGGGACGCCGCCCGTTCGTTTTCGAAATGTCTCGCCCGCGCTTCGGAACTTCAGGGCGCGAGGGTCCGCCGCCCTCGAGAGGGGCGGATCAGCCTCCGGCCTGCTCCGAAGCCACCTTCTTCAGCTTGTCGTTCGCGTAGATGGCGACTTCCACGCGCCGGTTCTGCTGGCGGCCGTAGTCCGTCTCGTTGCTGTCGATCGGCTGGACCTCGCCGTAGCCCATGATCGTGAACCGCGTCGGGTTCACGCTCTGCCCGGCCAGCTCGTTCGCCACCGCCTGCGAGCGCTTGCGCGAGAGCTCGAGGTTGTACTCCTCGGATCCCGTCGCGTCGGTGTGGCCCTCGAGCAGAATGTTCGTGTCCGGGTACTTGTTCAGGATCACCGCCAGGTCGGCCAACTCGCGCTTGCTCGTTTCGTTCAGGGTCGCCTTGTCCACGGCGAAGAGGAGTCCCGAGTCGAAGGTGATCTTGATCCCTTCGCCCACGCGGACGATCTTCGCGCCCTGCAGGTCGCGTTCCATTTCGGCCGCCTGGCGGTCCATGTAGGAGCCGATCCAGACGCCGGCCGCGCCGCCGACCGCGGCACCGATGATGGCGCCGACGGCCGTGTTCCCCGTCTGCTTTCCGATGACGGCGCCCGCGGCGGCGCCCGCCGTCGCGCCGATCACGCCGCCCTTCGCCTTGTTGCTCCACGAACCACATCCGGTTCCGAGCGCCAGGATCAGGACGCCGGCCACCAACTCGCGTCGTTTCATCATGGGAGGATTCCTTATTGAATTCGAACAACACGCCGCCCCGTCGATCGGGGCGCTTCCAGGAGATCGTAGCGAAGGTACGGGGGCGAGGCCAGACCCAAGCGAGGCGCGCGGCGCGGCTACGTCAGCGCGTCGGCGATGTTGATGCCGTACTCCTCGGGATTCAGCGCGGAGACGATGCTGGCCGCGTACGCGCCCGAGGCCTCGTCGCGGGCGTGGAGATCGAGCAGGGCGCCGTCCACCTCGCGGCGGTCGCGGTCGCGGACGACCTTCACCTTCGGGCGGAAGATGTCGTGCGGCGACGGCTCGGTGACGACCGCGATCTCGTTCGTGTCGAGGAGCACGACCGTCCCCGCGGGGTACATGCCGACCGTGTTGATGAAGGCCTTCAGGACGATCGGATCGAACTTGTCGACGTTCTCCGTGATCATCATGTGGAGCGCCTCGTACGGCGTGAAGGCGTTCCGGCGATAGGCGCGGTGCGCCGTCATGGCGTCGAAGCAGTCCACGACGGCCACGATGCGGCTGAAGAGGCACTGGTCCTCGCACCCTTCCAGGCGCGGATAGCCGCTCTTGTCGTAGTTCAGGTGGTGCTGGAACGCCACGATCATCGCGCGAAGCGCCAGCTCGTTCAGCCCGCGCATCTTCGCGATCATCTTCACCCCCTGGATGGGGTGGTCGTTCATCACCTTCCACTCCTCGTCGTTCAGGCGCCCCGCCTTGTTCAGGACCCAGGAGGGGACGGCCGCCTTGCCGAGGTCGTGGAGGATCGCGGCGACGCCCAGGTCGCCCAGCATCTTCTTCGAGAGCCCCAGCCGCTGACCCAGCGCGATGGAGAGGATGGAGACGTTCACGCAGTGCTGGAACGTGTACTCGTCGTGGTTCTTCAGCGCGGTGAGCCCGAGGACGGAGAACTCCTCCTCGAGGATCAGGTCCACGATTCCCTGCACGGCGCGCTTCGCCTTGCGAAGATCGATCGGCTTCCGGTCGCGCGCGCTCAGCATCACCGTGCGCGCCGATTCGATGGACTTGAAACATCTATAAAGGGAGCTAAAGGGGTACTACTTAATATAACAGGTGGGGCAAACCTAGGATTATTTGAAATAAACGAAGCATCTACATTGGTTCAAGAGTCATGTGATGAAGAAGCTAATATAATATTTGGTGCTACTATTAAAGAAGAATTAGGCGATGAGTTAGTTATAACAGTTATTTCTACTGGATTTGATGAAAATC
>DATIQI010000015.1:0-3586 GCA_035470985.1 Acidobacteriota bacterium | reverse complement strand
GCCGCCGGCACGCCGGCTGCCTGAAGCTTGGTGAAGAAGTCGATGCTCGACGACAGCGGTACCGTCGTGTCGTTCGTGCCGTGCACGAAGATCGTCGGCGCGAAGTTCGGGCCGATGTACGTCGTCGGCGAAGCTGCCGCGATGTTCTCGGGCGTCGCACCGCCCTCGCCGAACAGTCCGCGCGCGATCTGCGCGCTCGCGAGGGGATAGACGCCGATGCAGGCGTTGACCTTCGAGCTGACGCCCGGCGTGCCGACCGAGCCTTCGAACTCGGGCTTGTCGTTCGTGCCGGCCGCCATCAGCGACAGCATGCCGCCGGCGGAGTAGCCGGCCACCGCGATCTTGTCCGCGTCGACGCCGATCCGCTCGGCGTTAGCGCGCGTCCAACGGATCGCGGCTTTGACGTCGTGAAGTTGCGCGGGCCACAAACCTTGGGTTTGCAACCGATAGTTCGCGGAGACGCTGGTGTAGCCGCGGGCCGGGGATGGCCGGACGCGTCGTCGCCTCCGCGGCGCTCGCCGCGGCGCTCGACGCCGACCCGTCGCTCCGCCGCGGGCTCGTCCTCGCGAACGGCATCTTCGATCTCCTCCACGTCGGGCACGTCCGCTATCTGGAGGGCGCGCGGGCCGAGGGGGCGCGGCTGGTCGTCGCGCTCAATTCGGACGAGTCGGCGCGCCGCCTGAAGGGAGCGGGGCGCCCCGTGATCCCGCTCGCGGAGCGGCTGGAGCTGGTCTCGGCGCTTCGCTGCGTCGACTGGGCGACCTGGTTCGACGGCGATCGCGTGGAGGATCTCCTTCGGCTCCTCCGTCCCGAGGTCCACGCGAAGGGGACCGACTACACGGTGGAGAACGTCCCCGAGCGCGCCGTGGCCGCCTCGCTCGGGATCCGAACGGCGATCGTCGGCGACGCGAAGGACCACGCGACGAGCGAGATCCTCGGGCGATTGCGAGGGAGCCGCGCCGGATGACGGCGCCCCCGCCGATTCATCCGCCCGGGAGCGTCCTCGTCTCCCGCCTGCGGCAGATCGGGGACGCCATCCTCTCGCTTCCGGTCGTGGACGCCTTGCGAGAGGCGTTTCCCGGCGCCTCGATCGACTACCTGGCCGAGGAGGGCCCCGCCCAGGCGGCGATCGGCCACCCCGCCATCCGGACGGTCCACGCCACGCCCGCGCGCGGGGCCTGGCCGCTCCCCGCGCCCGGGGACGTCCTGCGCGACCTGCGCCGCGCCAACTACGACTGGGTGATCGACCTCTACGGCAATCCCCGGAGCGCCATGCTGGCCGCCTGGACGGGCGCCCCGGTCCGGGTCGGCCCCGATCGCCGGGGGAGACGTCATCTCTACACCCACCTGGTCGCGCCGGTCCGGGAGCCGCTCTCGGCGGTGGCGCATCATCTCCTCGCGCTCTCGGTCCTCGGCGTCGCCGCTTCGGCGCGGCCGCCGCGTCTCCACCTGACCGCCGCGGAGCGCGACGCCGCGCGTGCCCTGGTCGCCGCGCGATGCCCCGGGACGGCGCCCCTGATCGGACTCCACGTCGGAAACCGATGGCCCGCCAAGCGATGGCCCGAAGAGAGATTCGCCTCGCTTCTTCGCGTGCTTTCGAGGGAGGGGCGGCGCGTCGCGGTGTTGGCCGGCCCCGGGGAGGAGGCGCTCGCCGAGCGGATCCACCGCGCGGTCCCTATAGGGGCGGCCGCCCGGATCGTCGGGCTCCCGCTCCGGGCCTACTGGGCGCTCCTCGCGGAGCTCGACGTCCTGGTGACGAACGACGGGAGCCCGCTCCACGCCGGCCCGGCCGTCGGGACTCCCACGGTCGGAATCCTCGGCCCGACGGTGCCCGAGATCTGGTTTCCCTACGCCGCCGCGGACGGGCACCAGCTCCTCTGCAAGGAGATCTGGTGCCGCCCCTGCCACCGGCACGAATGCGCGCGCCTCGATTGCCTCGACTGGATCTCGGTGGAGGAGGCCCGGCGCACGGTGGAGCGCGCGCTGGCGCACCGGAAGGGGAACGGAAGGGGGCGCCGTGACGTCGCGTGAGCGGGAGCGGATCCTGGTCGTCCGTCATCGCGCCGCGGGGGACCTCCTCCTGACGACGCCGGCGCTCCACGCGCTTCGGGCGCACACGCCCGGAGCGGAGATCCACGTCCTGGTCGCGCGCGGCATGGAGGAGCTCCTCGCGGAGAATCCCGACGTGGACCGGGTCCTCTCGTTCGACCGCCGCTCCCTCCGATCGCAGGCCGCCCTCTACCTCCGCCTCGCGGGGGGCGGCTACGACACCGTGATCGATCTCGTCTCGAATCCCCGGAGCGCCTTCCTCGCCGCGCTCACCCGCGCGCGCCGTCGCGTCGGGTACGACATCGCGGGGCGCGCCTGGGCCTACACGGTCCGCGCGCCGCGGGAGCCGCTGGGGCCGGACGGACGTCCCCGGCTCCGCTACGCCCCGGAGGCGGCGTTCGATCTCCTCGAGGCGATCGGGATCCCGCGCGGGGATCTCGCGCTCCGATTCCACGTCGGCACGGCCGCGGCCGCGCGGATCGGCGCGTGGCTGGAGGAGCGCCGCGACGAGATCGCGGGAAGGCCCCTGGTCGCCTGCCTCCCCTCCGGCTCGTGGCCGGCGAAGACGTGGCTCCCGGAGCGCTTCGCGGAAGCGATGGACGCGCTCTCGAGCGAGGCGTGTCCCGTCTGGATCTGGGGACCCGGGGAGGAGGAGGACGTCCGGGCGGTCCGCGCGCGTATGCGAGCCGGGTCGCTCTTCGCTCCTCCGACCGGGTGGCAGGAGCTCGGCGCGCTCCTTCGGCGATGCGCGCTCCTCGTCGCGAACGACTCGGGCCCGAAGCACGTGGCGGCGGCCCTGGGAACTCCGACGGTCACGATCTTCGGACCGACCCACCCCGCGACGTGGCATCCTCCCGTGGGTCCCCACGCGGTCGTGGAGGCGGCGGGGCTCGATTGCCTTCACTGCAACGCGAACCGATGCCCGCTCCCGGGAGAGCGGTTCCACCGCTGCATGCGCGACCTGACCGCGGAGCGCGTGGTCGCCGCGGCGCGCGAGCGGCTCCGCGCCGGGCGCGCGGATCGGCCGCGGGACGACCGAACGGAGGCCCCGTGCGCGAACGGCTGAGCGTCCTGATCCCGACGAAGAACGAGCGCGCGAACATCGCCGATTGCCTCGCGTCGGTCCGCTGGGCCGACGAGGTGGTCGTCGTCGACTCGGGGAGCACCGACGGCACGCTCGACGTGGCCCGCGGCGCGGCCGACCGCGTCCTCGAGCACGAATACGTGAATTCGGCGGCGCAGAAGAACTGGGCCCTGCCGCAGTTGACGCACCGGTGGGTCCTCATCGTGGACGCCGACGAGCGCGTGACGCCGGCGCTTCGCGCCGAGATCGAGCGGACGCTCGACGACGCCGGCCGCGCCGACGGCTACTGGATCTACCGAGCGAACCACTTCCTCGGGAAGCCGATCGAGGGCGCGGGCTGGCAGCGGGACAAGGTGCTTCGTCTCTTCGACCGGACGAAGGGCGCGTACCAGCCGCTCCACGTCCACGCCTAGGTGGAGATCGCGGGAGGGCGCGTCGGCACGCTCCGCGAGC
>DATIQI010000014.1:0-7825 GCA_035470985.1 Acidobacteriota bacterium | reverse complement strand
GGCGTGTGGGTGTACAACGACTTCGACCTGATGGCCGACACCGAGCTGTTCCGCGAGTACCAGGCGCAATGACCTCCAGGAGGCCGAGGACGCGCGCCGAACGTTCGGGATCGCTCTGGTCTCCGTCTGGGCCGCGAACCTCCTCGATGCCGCCGTCATGCCGATCTCGCAGGGGCCTCCGTCGAAGCCGAAAGTCGAGGCGTCCATCCCCATTCGCCCTGGAATGACGGCCGTGGAGCTTCGCTACCGCTTCTAGGCGACCCTCGGGACCTCGCCCGGCTTTCGAGCGCATTTTGCATCCAACCCCGTCCCATCACGGGCACTCGAGCCCGGCGGTCGTCTCCAACCACTCCAGAATCCCTTCCAGATAGCCCGTTTGGCGCGTCTTGCGGGCGCCAGACCCCCCGCCACCCCCTGGCACGCTTGCTGCAGAAACAACCGGAAACACTTACCGGCAGGTCTCGAGTCGGGTCTCGGGACGGCCGTTCGACTTCAAGTCAATTCTAGGGATGGAAAGGGGAAGCTCTATGGCGAAGCCACTTGCCGCGCGTCCGCGCTTCCGGAGGCGTGTCATCCTCGGAGGAGCGGGCGTCGCGGCAGGATTGGTTCTCCTGTACGGTGGGGTACGTCCCGCGTTCGCGGAGGTATCCGTCGGCGCGAGCACAGGAGGCTTCCTCTCGTTCGAAGTAGGCGGTCGTTCCGCCGGCATGGGCGGCGCTCAAGTGGCGACCGCGACCGGTGTGACGGCCCAATTCTGGAATCCCGCCGGGCTCGCCGGCACCGACCAGGCGCAGGTGGGCGCGATGCACGCGACGTGGCTCGGGAATTTGAGCTACGAATGGGTCGGCTACGCGCGGCCGCTGGGACCGCGCCTCGGCGTCGCCTCGCTCAGCGTGGCCTACTTCCACATGCCGAGCATCCAGGGCGTGGACGAGTTCGACAATCCGACCGAGAGCTTCAAGGTCTACGACCTCGCCGTCACGGCGGGCCTCGCCCGGCCGATCTCCAAGAACGTCTCGGTGGGCGCGAACGCGCGCCTCATCCGCCAGAACCTCGCGACCGTCTCCGCGACCGGCGCCTCGGTCGACCTGGGAACCACCGCGACGTTCGGCGGCACCTCCATCGCGGCGGTCATCCAGAACCTCGGACCGAGCCTCTCCTACGACGGCTCGTCGTATCCGCTCCCGCGCCAGTTGCGCTTCGGAGCGAGCCACCGGCTCCTGCAGCAGAAACTCCTCCTGGCGGCGGACTACAACATCCCGTCCGACTACTACAAGGATGCCCGCCTCGGCGTGGAGTACCGCGTCCATCCGCTCGTCTCGCTTCGGACGGGCTACCGCAAGGTGATGGGGAGCTCGGACGACCCCGCGACCGGTTTGTCGTACGGGATCGGGCTCCACGTGAAGCAGTTGAGCATGGACTACGCGATGACGCCCAGCGACGGCTTCGACAACGTGCATCGCTTCGCGCTCGGCTACAGCTTCGGCAGCGGGGAAGAGGAATCGACGACGAAGCCCGAGCCGCCGAAGAAGGAGACGCCGCTCCCGCCGCCCGCGCCGACCCGGCCGACGACGACCGCCTCGGCGAAGCAGCCCGTGAAGCAGGCCGAGCCCGTCACGCGCGCGCCGGAGACCGTCGTCGCCCAGGCGCCTCCGGTCGCGAAGAGCGTGGCCGCGACGGTGAAGAGCGCGCCGGCCCCCGCGGCCCAAGTCGCGAAGCCGGCCGAGGCGCCGAAGGTCGCGCAGGCGCCCGCCGAGACGCCGAAGGTCGCCGGCGATTCGAAGGGAACCGTGGAGATCGCCGAAGCCCCTAAGGCGACGGCGAAGCCCTCCAAGGACGCCAAGGACTCGAAGGACTCGAAGGACGCGAAGGACTCGAAGGACTCGAAGGACGCGAAGGACGCGAAGCCCGCGAAGCCGGTGAACGAATTCGCGGTGCTCCTGCCCGGCTACCAGTCGAAGTCGAGCGCCGAAGCCGAGCTGAAGGCGCTTCAACTGCTCGGCTTCCGGGTGAAGGACGCGACGATCGTCGCGAACGAGGGCGGCGGCTACGCGATCCGCCTCGCGCAGATGAAGTCGAAGTCGAGCGCCGACGACATGGCCTCGGCCCTGGTGCGCATGTCGTTCCGCGCGGTCGTGCAGACCGTCCAGAGGTAACGCCGAGGCGCGAACCCAGAAAACCGGGTGGAACTTCCGGAAGGAAGATCCACCTTCCCGCCGAGAGACTCCCTCTCCAAGCCGTTACCGGAAAGACTTTTACAGAGCCCTTGCGGGCCGCCCCCCGATCGGCTATAATTGTGTTCGTGGGGGATGCAATGAAACGTCGCGCCTAGTCCGCGCGGTGCTCCTCGCTGTCCCATCCCCCCGTCGGATTTCCATGGTGCCGGTGCCCGTGGAAATCGCGCCCGCGAGGCGCCACATGCCGTATCCCGTCACGGGGCGCGGCGTGCCTGCTGAGTCCCGCCCGGCGCAGATCTTGGCCTGCGAAGACGGGGAGCCTGATGATTCTCCCATCGGAATTCCTAGGTCCCAAGACCGGCGCTCCCTCCGGTCTCCGCCACGCCTCCGGCGTGAAGCGGGTGATCGATGTCGTGCTCTCGTCCATCGGACTCATCGTCCTCCTTCCCGTCTTCGCCGCCGTCGCGGTCGCCATCAAGATCGACAGCCGCGGGCCGGTCTTCTACGCCCAGGAGCGGGTCGGTCTGAACCGGCGCCGCCGCCTGAATGGCAACGGGAACGGAAACGGCAACGGCCACGGGAACGGGCACGCGCCCGCCCGCGACCAGCGCCGCCAGGATTGCTTCGGCCGCCCGTTCAAGATCTACAAGTTCCGGAGCATGGTGGTCGACGCCGAGAAGAACACGGGCGCGGTCTGGGCGACGAAGAACGACAGCCGGATCACGCGCCTCGGCGCGTTCCTCCGGAAGTCGCGCCTCGACGAGACGCCTCAACTCTGGAACGTCCTGAAGGGCGACATGAGCCTCGTGGGACCGCGGCCCGAACGGCCGAAGTTCGTCGTCGAGCTGGCCCAGTCGCTCCCGGACTACGCGGGACGTTGCGACGCGCTGCCCGGCATCACCGGCTTGGCGCAGGTGAAGTGGCACTACGACACCTCCATCGAGACGGTGAATCGGAAGCTCCAGTACGACCTCTACTACGTGCAGAACCGCCGCCTCCTGCTCGATCTGAAGATCATGGCCGCCACCGTGAAGGTGATGGCTCGCGGGGAAGGCGCGCACTAGACCCGCCGCACAGGAACGCATCGACGGGGCCGGCGCCGCGACGCCGGCCTCTTGTCGTTGGGGCCCTTTTCCTTGACCCCTCTCGCGGCCGAATGCTAGCGTGCGGCCCAAGACGCCGAAGCGCCGCTCACGGAAGGAGCGCCGCCGCCGCGAATCCCACGTGAGACCACCCGGCCGAATCACGCAGCGAACCACAGTGGAGCGGCTGTGGCGACGCGCCGAAGAGATCCGCTCCCTCTGCGGTCTCCCTCCGCTCCCCGCGGACGCGCCCGGCGCGCCCGACGGGCCCGAGCCGGCGTCGCTCGAATTCCTCGTCGAGTACCTCCTCACGGACCTGGAAGGGAACTTCCGTCGCGAGCTCGCGACGCGCGTCCAACTCGAGGGACTCGCCGAGCTCATGACCTTCGCGACGGGGAGCCGCGAACCCGGACGCGGCTATCGCCTCCTCGCGAACTACCTCGCGCGCGCGCTCGACGAGCCGCGCCTCTGGCTCGGCATCGTCGACGGCCAGCCGCCCGCCTTCACGCTCTACCGCGCGGGCGATCCCACCCTGCGCGACGTGGAGCCCGAGCGGGTCCACCTCCAGTGGATCCAGCCCGACTGGCTCCACTGGATCGCGCTCGGCACGGGCGAGGTCTCGCTCTGGGCCGGCCCCACCGGCTCGCGCAAGGGCGGGCCCTGGCACGCGGTCCCGATCCGCGGCGAAATCCCCTCCGATCGCTTCACCGGCGAAGTTCCCGTCTGCCCCGGAGCGTTGACCCCGGGATCCCTCTGCGCGCTCTCACGGGCCCCGCTGGAGGCCATGGCGGGAGGGCACCGATCGTGCGGCCGGTGCCAGTTCCGGCGGATCGTCGCCCTGGTCGGAGTCGAGGGCTCGTTCTCCGGGGAACAGCGCGCCGGGCTGGAGGCCGTGGCGCCGTCGCTCGGACCCATCCTGCTCGGCGTCGCTCTGAAGGAGGCGCTCGACCTGGAGGCCGGATTCCGCGACGGCGTGATCGAGGAGCTGCCGCTCGGCATCGTCGCCGTCGATCACCGCGGACGCGTGATCACCTGGAATCGGGCCGCGGAGGCGATCGTCGGCCTCACGAAGGACGAGGCCCGGGCGGCGCCGCTCTCCCGGCTCCTTCCCGATCGTTCGTGGCACCTGGCGCTCTCCCGGACCCTCGATTCGGGCGAGGCGACCGAGCGCGCGGAGCACGACCTCATCCGCTCCGACGGAACGTCGGTGCCGGTCGAAGTCCGGGCCTCCCCGCTCCGCGACGCGGAGGGGCGCGTGCGGGGCGCCGTGGGGACGCTGGTCGATCTCTCCAGCCTGAAGGGGATGGAGGAGCGGATCCGCCAGCTCGACCGCCTGGCCGCCCTGGGACGCTTCGCCTCGAGCGTCGCGCACGAGCTCCGCAATCCCCTCACCGGGATCGCCACGGGCGTCCAGTTCCTGAGCCGAGGATTCCCCGAGGGAGACGAGCGCCACGAGAGCGTGACCTTCATCCTCCGGGAGGTGGTCCGCCTCAACTCCATCATCCAGGACCTCTTCACCGCGGCACGCCCCCGCGAACTCCTGACGGCGCCCACCCCGGTGGCCGAAATCGTCTCCCGGGCGCTCCGGACCCTCGGTCCCCAGGCCGAGTCCGCGGGGGTCACGATCGTCCAGGAGGATGCCGATACTTGGCCCGTAGCCCTGGTCGACGCGGATCAGATCCAGCAGGTCCTTCTGAACTTGGTGGAGAACGCCCTCCAGGCCACGTCGCCGGGAGGCCGAATCGTCATCCGTTCGATTCGCCGCGCGGTGGCGCCGGAGGTCGTGATCACGGTCGAGGACACGGGGTCCGGAATCGCCCCGGAGCACCTGCCGCGGATCTTCGAGCCGTTCTATACGACCCGGGCCAAGGGTACCGGCCTCGGGCTCTTCGTGGCGCACGGGATCGTGCAGCGCCACGGGGGCACGCTGGACGTGGAAAGCGAGTGGGGGCGGGGGACGCGGTTCCGCGTCGCGCTCCCCGGACCCCCGGAGTAGTCCCGCACCATCGGAAGGAATCGCATGCCGAAGGCGTCCATTCTCCTCATCGACGACGACGACACCATCCGCTACTTCCTGCCGCGCGACTTGGAGGTGGAGGGGTATCACGTGCTGACCGCCGAATCGGGCGGGGCCGGCCTGCGCGTCCTCGAACGGGAGGCGATCGACCTGGTCCTCCTCGACATCCGGCTCCCCGACCGAAGCGGCATCGACATCTTGCAGAAGATCCGGGAGCAGTGGCCCGAGCAGACGGTCGTGATGCTGACCGGCGAGCCCGACCACGAAACCGCGGTCCGGGCGATGCGCCTCGGCGCGCGCGACTACCTCACGAAGGGGAAGCCGATCCGGGAAGAGCTCCTCCTCGTCCTGGAGCGCGAGCTGGCGTCCCAGCGCCTGGGTCGCGAGGTGCAGCACCATCGCCAGCAGAAGAGCTTGCGCGTGAAGAGCGAGTTCGTCCGCGGCGAGAGCCCGGCCATGCGCGAGGTCTTCCAGATGGTGGAACAGGTCGCGCTCAGCGAATCGACGAGCGTCCTGATCGAAGGGGAGAGCGGGTCGGGGAAGGAGCTGATCGCCCACCTGATCCACGAGCTCTCCGCGCGCCGGGACAAGCCGATGCTGGAGCTGAACTGCGCGGCCATCCCGCGCGAGCTCCTGGAATCGGAGCTCTTCGGCCACGAGAAGGGCGCGTTCACCGACGCCCGCCAGCAGAAGCAGGGACTCCTGGAGCTCGCGAACGGCGGCACGCTCTTCCTGGACGAGGTGGGCGAGATGAGCCTCACCATCCAGGTGAAGCTCCTCCGGGTCCTCGAGCGGATGACCTTCAAGCGGGTCGGCGGGACGAAGGACATCTCCGTGAGCGTCCGGGTCATCTCGGCCACGAACCAGCATCTCGAGACGATGGTCCGCGAGGGCGCGTTCCGCGAGGATCTCTTCTACCGCCTGAAGGTCGTTCCGATCCGGGTGCCCCCGCTTCGCGAGCGCCGGGAGGACATCCTTCCCATCGCGCGCCACTTCCTCGACCAGTTCAACCGCGCGTTCGGAAAGTCGTTCGCCTCCATCGATCCCGAGGCCGAGCGGATCCTCCTCACGTATCCCTGGCCCGGGAACATCCGCGAGCTGCGAAACCTGTTCGAGCGGATCGTCCTCCTGAACCAGGGGAACGCGCTCCTCGCGCACCACCTGACCGCGGCGATCGCCCCGGCGCCGCGGTCCGTCCGCGGCGGCGATTCCCTCGACGCGCTGGAGACCGTGCTCGCGTCGGGCCAGTTCCCGGACGACGGAATCGACCTCGAGGGCACGCTGGCCACCGTGGAGAAGGCGATCATCCAGAAGGCCTTCGACTGGACCCGCGGGAACCAGAGCCGCGCGGCGCAGATGCTGCAGATGAAACGTGATAAACTCCGCTACCGAATGAAACTCTACGGATTCAACGAGTCGCCCGCGTCCTCGAGTGATGTGGGGTAGGACCCTCGCCGGGGCGCTGGCCGCCGCGCTCCTCGCGACGGGCGGCTGCGCCTACACCGTCTCGGGGGTCCTTCCGGGCCACCTGAAGACGCTCGCCGTCCCCGTCTTCGGGAACAACACGGTCGAGTTCCGCCTCGCCGACGACGTCACCCAGGCGATCACGGAGGCCTTCCTCGCCGACCGCCGGCTGAAGCTCGTGCGCGAGCGCGACGCCGACGCGGTGCTGCGCGGCACGGTCCTCTCCTATCGGAACCAGGTCTACGGCTACACGACCGAGGAGCGGGCGACCGAGTACGAAATCGTCCTCGTCGTGCAGCTCGCGTTCCGCGACCAGGTGAAGAACCGCATCCTCTGGAAGGAGGACCAACTGGCCGTCCGGACCACGTACAATGTCGTCCCCGTGGGCGGCGAAGCCGCGCGCACGGAGACGGAGGGAAGGGCCGAGGTGGTCCAGAAGCTCGCCGATCAGATCGTGAGCCGCACGGTGCAGGGATGGTGACGCCGCGCGCGGGCGCGCCGAAGGGCCGCCGTCCCGGGCCGGGCGGCGCCGCGTCGCCGGCTTCGATGGAAGAGGCGCTCCGCCGCGGCGGGGAAGGCTCGGCGCCCCCCTTCGTGCTCGCCGCGGGACCGAGCGAGTATCACCGGGAGCGGATCGTCGCCGCGTTTCGCGCCGGCGCCGCGGCCGAGGGGGCCGAGTTCCAGCGCCTCGAGGGGGACGAGCTGGAGCCCGAGTCGCTGGCGGGCGCGCTCGAGTCGCTCTCGCTCTTCGCGTCGTCGCGGAGGATCTGGATCCGCGAGGGGGCGAAGCTCGGGAGCGCCTGCGAGACGATGCTCCTCGCGTGGGCCGACGCGCCCGCGCCCGGGCTCGCGATCCTCCTGACCACGGCGCGCGACCCGTCCGAGCTGAAGTTCCTCGGCGCCCTGTCGGCCCGCGCGGCGACGATCTCCTGCGTGGAGCGCCCGGCCGACGCGCGGCGCGAGGCGGAGCGGCTGGCCGCGGAGGCGGGGCTCCGCCTCCCGCCGGGCGCGCTGGAGGCCCTCGCCGCGCGGTCCGGTTCGCTCCTCGCGCTGAGCCGCGAGATGGAGAAGCTCCGCGCGATCGC
>DATIQI010000013.1:0-7621 GCA_035470985.1 Acidobacteriota bacterium | reverse complement strand
CTCGCGGCGACGGTAGCGCACGAACTGAACAACCCGCTCGGCGGCATCCTCAACTACGCGAAGCTGACGTCGCGCACGCTCCGCGAGCACGACGCCGCCTCGCCGGTCGTGCGCGAGGCGGACGGGTACCTCCACCTGATCCAGAAGGAAGCCGATCGCTGCGGCGTCATCGTCCGCAACCTCCTCACCTTCGCGCGGCCGAACGGGTCGGAGATGGGCCCGCACGCCGCGAGCTCCATCGTCGCGCGGGCGCTGATGCTGGTCCGCCATCATCTCGAGATCTCGGGCGTCCGGCTCGAGACGCCTCCCGTGGAGGGCGACGATCGCATCGTCTGCGACGCCGACCAGATCCACCAGGCCCTCGTGGCGCTCTTCGTGAACGCGGTGGAGGCGATGGTTTCGGGCGGGACGCTCCGCGTGTCCGTTCGGGGCGGGGACGCGCACGTCGAGATCTCGATCACGGATACGGGCATGGGCATTCCGCCCGATGCCATGGAACACATCTTCGAGCCCTTCTACTCCACGAAGGACCGCCAGGAAGGCGTCGGACTCGGACTTCCCGTGGTGTACGGCATCGTGCGGCGCCACGGGGGGACGATCGCCGTCACGTCCGAGGTCCATCGGGGATCGACCTTCACGCTGACGCTCCCGCGCCGCCAGGCGGCGGCGGGTGGGCCGGGAAGGGACGAGGAGGCTCGTGCCGCGGAGGAATCCGCGCGAAAGGGGGTCGCATGACCGCCGTACGAAATCCGGACGCGCCGGTGGCGCGGGACGTCGGGAGCGTGCTCGTCGTGGACGACGAGTTCTCCATGCGCGACTCGCTGGTGCATTGGTTCGAGAAGGACGGCTACCGGACGGGAAGCGCCGAGAACGCCGTCGAAGCGCTCCGCCGTCTGGAGGAGGAGTCGTGGGACGCGATCCTCCTCGACATCAAAATGCCCGGCATGGACGGGCTGGAGCTCCAGCGGCGGATCCACGAAGTCGATCCCGAGCTTCCGATCATCATGATCACGGCGTTCGCGTCGGTCGAGTCGGCGGTCCAGGCGCTGAAGGCGGGCGCGTTCGACTACGTGACGAAGCCGATCGACCCCGACGAGCTGAGCCACCTGGTCCAGCGGGCCGTGGAGCGGCGGCGCCTGCGGCGCGAGAACATCCAGTTGCGGGAGAAGGTGGACCAGCTCGCGACGCCCGCGGCGATCGTCGGGGCGAGCGGGCCGATGGCCCAGGTGATGGAGCTGGTCCGGTCGGTCGCGGAGACCGACACCACGGTCCTGATCCGCGGCGAGAGCGGGACGGGGAAGGAGCTGATCGCGCAGACCATCCACGCGAACAGCCGCCGCCGCTATTTCCCGATCGTGCCGGTCAACTGCGGCTCGGTCCCCGAGTCGCTTCTCGAGAGCGAGCTCTTCGGCCACGAGAAGGGGGCGTTCACCGGAGCGCAGTATCGCCGCAAGGGGAAGCTGGAGATGGCGGACGGAGGGACGCTCTTCCTGGACGAGATCGGGACGATCAGCCTCCCGATGCAGGTGAACCTGCTTCGAGTGCTCGAGACGAAGGAGTTCACGCGGGTCGGAGGCGCGAAGCCCGTGCGCGTCGATTTCCGCGTCATCGGCGCGACGAACCAGGACCTGGAGCAGCAGGTGAAGGACGGGACGTTCCGCGAGGATCTCTACTTCCGCCTGAACGTGGTCACGATCGCGCTGCCGCCGCTCCGGGAGCGCCGGCAGGACATCCCGCTGCTGGCGCACCATCTGCTCACGAAGTACTCGCAGGAGATGAACCGCCCCTTCACGGGATTCGATCCGGCGGCCATGGATCTCCTGGTCCGATACGACTGGCCGGGGAACGTCCGCGAGCTGGCGAACGCGGTGGAGCGCGCGCTGGTGGTCGGTCACGCGCCGACCGTGCGCGCGGAGGATCTCCCGGTCCGCCTGAACGAGCGGACGGGCCCGCCGATGGGCGATTCGCTCGCGGACGTGGAGCAGGCCCAGATCCGGCTGATCCTGGAGCGGACGGGAGGGAACGTGACGCGCTCCGCGGAGATCCTCGGGATCGACCGCGTGACGCTCTACAACAAGATCAAGAAGTACGGGCTCCGATCGTAGGGGCGGCGTCATGCCCGGCCTCGACATCGTCCCCATCTACTTCGCCGAACGGGACGAGATGCTCGGCCGTCTCGCCGCGGCGCTGGAGCGGAACTTCGGCGTTTCGGTCCGGACGCGGACGCCGTGGTTCGATCCGGAGGCCGCGTTCGACGCCTCGCGGGGCCAGTATCGCGCCACCCTCCTCCTGAAGTCGCTCCTGGACGATCCGCAGCCGCGCGACGATCCCGCCGCCCGCGTCCTCGGCGTCACCAGCGTCGATCTCTTCACGCCGGTCCTGACGTACGTCTTCGGCGAAGCGCAACTGAAGGGGCGCGCCGCGGTCGTCTCCTGCCACCGGCTCCGCCCGGAAGCCTACGGGCTGCCGCCCGATCCCGAGCTCCTGTTCGAGCGCCTCCACAAGGAGGCGGTCCACGAGCTGGGGCACACGCACGGGCTCCTCCAGTGCCCGAACGTCGGCTGCGTCATGCGGGCGTCGTCGTCCGCGGAGGAGATGGAGTTGAAGCGGGCGGCCTTCTGCCCCGCGTGCCGGGCGCTCATGGCGCACGGCGGCGTCGCGACGATCCGGTAGGGGAGGGGGCCGGCGCAAACGAAGGCCCCGGCGTGCGTGGGAGACCCGCCGGGGCTTCGCCGTCTCGATTCAGGGAGTCAGGTGCCGTCCGTCTAGGTCACGAGCTTGTGCGGAGCCTTCTCCACCAGATTCGGGGCGTGGACGGGAGGTGCGTACATCGTGAAGAGTTTCAGCGGCTTCTTTCCGGTGTTCCGGAGGTTGTGCCGCGTGCCCGCCGGGGCGATGGCCACCTGATCCTCCAGGAGCGTCTCCGGCTTGCCGTCGATGATCAGCTCGCCCTTCCCATCCTCGACCACGAAGATCTGGTCGATGAGGGGATGGACTTCCTCGCCGATCTCGTCGCCGGGCAGGAGATGCATGGCGACGAGCTGGCACTGCTTCCCGGTGAAGAGGACCTTCCGGAAATTGTCGTTCTCTTTCACCAGTTTCTCGAGATCGAGGACGTTCTTCATGGGTCCCTCCTTGGCGCGGTGAAGCGCCTGGAGAAGAGAGCCGCATGGGGCGTGCCTCGAAGACCGCCGAGTGCGCGATTCGCGCCATCCGACGCGTTTCCGGTCTCCTACGGCGCTCGCGCGATCGGCCCAACGCCTCGCGGCGGCGCTCCGCCACTGACACACTGGCAGATCGCGCCCCCGTCCGTGTCAGGGCATCAGGTCGCCGGCGGCGGGGGCGGAGGCGGCGCCACGAGACCGCCGAGCCGCGGCACCTGCCTCAGCGGAGTCCAGGCGGCCATGCCCGCGCTCCAGACGAGACTCTCGGCGGTCAGTTGCCCCGCCGCGACGGCCTGGGCTAGCTGCGCCGAGGTGTAGGGCCCGAACGTCCGGCCCGAGGACGCCACGTGCCAGACCGAAGCGTCCGTCTCCGGCGTCGGCGGAATCAGAGGGAGCGGTCCGCGCGGCGCTGCGCCCGGCGCGCCGACGCCTCCCATCCCCGCGATCGCCATCCCCATCCCGACCCCGACGCCCGCGCCCGCGAGACCGCCGGCCGGATTCACCGCGGCCGCGGGAATGGCCGCGCCGAGCTGGTACTGCTGATAGCGGTTCAGATCGCCCAGCACGCCCATGCTCGAGCGCGCGTCGAGCGCCTGCTCCACCTGCTCCGGGACGGAGACGTTCACGATGAGGAGTTTCGGGAGGTCGAGCCCATAGGCGTCGTCGATCCGCGCGAGCACCGCGCGGCGGAGATCCTCGGAGAGGCGCCCGTAGTTCGACGCCAGGTCCACCACCGAGATCTCGGTGTTCGAGACGAGTTGCGCGAACTCGTTCGCGATGATGGAGCGGAGGAGGACGTCGATCTCGTCGGCCTCGAACGAGCCGTCGGTGCCGACCAGCTCGGCGAGGAGCGCCTCGGGCTTCGACGCCTTCAGGGTGTAGGTGCCGAACGCGCGGACGCGAAGCGGCCCGAGCTCGGGGTCGCGCAGGAGCACGGGATTCGGCGTCCCCCACTTCAGCTCGGTGATCTGACGCGTCGCGACGAAGTAGACCTCGGCCTTGAAGGGGCTGTTGAAGCCGTGCGCCCACCCGCGGAGCGTGGAGAGGATCGGGAGGTTCTGCGTCGTCAGCTGGTACGTCCCCGGCGGGAAGACGTCCGCGATCCGGCCCCGGTCGACGAAGACGGCCGACTGTCCCGGGCGGACGACGAGGCGCGCGCCGTTCTTCATCTCGTTCTGGTAGCGGGGGAAGCGCCAGACGAGCGTGTTCCGCGCGTCGTCCACCCACTCGACGATGTCCACCAGTTCGCCGCGAAGTTTCTCCACGAATCCCATCGGTTCCTCCTCGATCGGCCCGCGCGGATCGCCCGCCGGGCGCGGGTTCTACGACTTGAGCCAGACTGCCAAGAGATCGCCGATTCCACGAAGCATGCGTGTCGAGCCGGGTTCCGCCGCGCGCCGTTCCGCCTCGTATCGCGCGCGCTTCTCGGCCAGGATCCGCTCCGCCGCCAGGATCGCCGCGGTGCGCCCCGGATCGGCCGGAAGGCTCCATGTGCGCGCCGCCCCCGCGTCGGCGTCGGAGCCGGCGTCGGCGGGCCCGGCGGGCCGGATTTCCAGGCCGCCGCCGAGCACGAACGCCGCGATATCCTCCATCTCGTGCGCGTCGAGCCACGTGCCGTGATTCGCGCACCAATCCACCACGACGCCGGAGCGGCGGCCGAAGTTGCGCCGCTGCATCGCCCCTTGGCACTCGGGGCAGTGGCGGTACGTGACCGCGGTCTGCCACGGAGCCCGACGCTCGCGCGCCGCGTGGGAGGCTGCGGGCGCTCCGTCGCGGCGGCGCCGCTCGCGCACCCGATCCACCAGCCGGTCCATCACGTCGCCCGGCGTCCAGAGGCCGAGGCACATCGGGCACTCGTCCACCCAGAGCCCGCCGAGATTCCGCGCGACGAGCGGCACGCCCGGGCAGACGGGACACTCGAGCGATCTCGTGCGCACGCGCGCCGGCTGCGGCAGGAACGCGATGCCGCACCCGGTGCAGTGGCGCGCGCCGGCGGGATTCCGGGCGTAACACTCGGGGCAGACGGGCCCGGGGCGCTCGGGCCGGCGCGTCACTTCCGCGTGGCAGTAGGAGCACGTCGTCTCGGTCTCGCCGACCAGGGCGCCGCACGCGGCGCAGCGCGTCACGGCGACGTCCTTCGCCGCCGGAGGCGCGGCGGAGAGCGTGGCGCCGCAAGGGCAGGCGACCGACTCCGCGACGATCCCGGCGACGTCGAACTGGGCGCGGCACTGCGGACATGCGACGAGCTTCAAAATCACCCCTCCGTACCCGACTCGGGCTATCCTCGGAGTCATCGGCCGATGGACGGGCGAACTTGAGAGGCGAGGGGGCGGCAAGGCGTTGGACGAGAGCGAGTTGAAGGAGGCGGGGGCGGGGTCGGTGCCGGGGTCGGAGCCGACTCCCGGGCCGGGACCGGAGTTCGAAGTCGAGCCGGAGATCCCGCGCGAGCCGAGACTCCGGGACGTCCTCTTTCCGGCGCTCGGCTTCTCCGCGACCGAGATCCTGCTCGCGGCGAACATCCTCGTGGCGGCGGCGCTCTTCCTCGCGTGGGGGAGCGACTACACGAGCACGCTCCGCTCCGTCACGGCCGGGTGGTGGCACGACGTGAGGTCCGGCCACGCGTACGGATGGTGGCTTCCGACGATCTTCATGCACGCGGGACCGGGGCACCTGGGGCGCAACATGCTCGCGCTCGTCGCGGCGGCGGGCGCGGTCGAATTCCTCTCCGGACGCCGCGCGGCGATCGCCGCCTACGTGGCGACCGGGATCGGCGCGGCGCTCGTCTCGTACATCGGCCGCGCGTCGTCGCCGCTCTCGGTCGGAGCGTCGGGAGCGATCTTCGGACTCCTCGGCTGCGCGGTGGCCTTCATCGTTCGCCGCCGCCGCCACTTCAACTACGCCCAGCAGTGGAAGGTCTGGCGCGTCTACATCCCCCTCTTCGTTCTCTTCTTCGTGCCCGCCATCGTGAACGCCGACGTCTACGCGCACGCGGGAGGATTCGCCTGCGGACTCCTCCTCGGGCCGTGGCTGCCGGTCCATCCGCGGATCGCGGCGCTGGCTTCGGTCGATCCGTTACGGGACGACGAGCTGGAGGGCGGGCCGAATCCTAGCGGGTAGCCGCTCCGAAAGGACCATGGACCAGGGCACGGCCCAAGCCTAGGTTCGGCGTACCCCGTCGGGCCGGAACCGATCGAGGCCTCATCATGATTCGCGAACGGACCCGCGCGCACCCCTTCACGGCCCTTCTCCTCGCCCTCCTGTCGTTCGGCGCGTGCGGGAAGGACGACACGCCTCCCGTCGCGCCGCCAGAGCCGCCCCCGCCGGCGTCCGCGGCGCCCTCGTGGGACATGCTCGCGACCGGCGAGAACTTCAAGGCCGTCTGCTCCTTCGACGACGGCAGCGCGTTCGTGGTCGGGGACGGAGGCACCGTCATGCGATTCGACGGCGCCGCGTGGCACGGGATGCGGACCCCGACGTCTTCGATCCTTCGCGGCGTCTGGGGAAGTTCCTCGACAGACGTATTCGCGGTCGGGGACCGCGGCACGATCCTCCACTTCGACGGCGACTCCTGGACCCGCCAGGAGAGCCGCGTGGACCGCGACCTCTGGGGCGTCTGGGGAACCGCCCCGGACGACGTCTACGCGGTCGGCCGCTCCGGTATGACCCTCCGCTACGACGGATCGCGATGGAATCGCACGGATCTTGGAACCGGCGGCGGGCTCCTCGGAGTGGCCGGATCATCCGGCGGGGCCGTCTTCGCGGTCGGAGGTCCCGCGCGGGTCCACCGGTTCCTCCGGCCTTAACCCCCGGGCCGGAGCCTCGGATTCCACCGGATACGAAAGGCCCCGGCATCGTCCGACGCCGGGGCCTCTCGATTTCGGTTCGAGGCGCTGAGGGCGCGAGCCTACTCCTTCGCGCTCCAGGGCGGCACGATTCCGTTCATCCGCGCGTACGCGATCAGCTGGCCCAGGTGCTCGTGGTTGTGCGCGGCGGCATCGGCCGGAAAATCCAGGAAGTCATCCTCGCCGTCTGGCTCGAGGCCAACCTCTCCAAGCGGCGCATCCTCGAGCTCTATCTCAATTACGCGGAATGGGGCGAGGGCGTATTCGGCGCAGAAGCCGCGGCGCGCCACCACTTCGGCGTGCCGGCGAGCGCGCTTACTCCCGAGCACAGCGCGTGGCTCGCGGCGATTCTTCCCAGCCCCCGCCGCTATGAGCGCGGCCGCACCACGCCGTATGTCGAAGGACGCGTGAGCACTATTCTTTTCCGCGCGGCGTCTGCACAGATCCCTTGATACATTCGGCACCATGGCGGAAGCGGTGCAATCGCGCCTCGAGATCGAGGACCTGCAGCAGAACCTGAGCGAGGTGCAGGGGCTGCTGCGCGCGCCCGAGCGCCGCGCGGAGCTGCGCGGCAGGCTCGACGCCCTGCACCCGGCGGACGTCGCGTACATCCTC
>DATIQI010000012.1:0-16024 GCA_035470985.1 Acidobacteriota bacterium | reverse complement strand
GCTCGCGCTCGAATCGGCGAGCGCGCCGGCCGAGCCCGCGGTCAGGGACCAGCGCACGTTGTCGAGCGACGGAACCGGCGTCGTCGACCGGAGCCAGACCTGGGGCGCGGCGCCGGTGGCCACGTTTCCGAAGGCGTCGCGGAGCGTGAGATTCACGTTCAGGAGTCCGCCCGCGACGATGCCGCCCGTCGCGTTCGCGATCTGGATGGAGGCCGCGGCCCCCGGCACGACCTGCACGGTCACCGTGTCGGCGCGGACCGCGTCGGGCGCGCCGCTCCCGGAGGCGACGGCGCGGACGGAGAGGGCGCCGGGGAGCGGCCCGCCCGCGATCCGGAAGCGCGCGAGCCCGCCCGCGTCGGTCGTCGCCGTCGCGGGGGCGACGGCGCCGCTCCCGCTCGTCACCGAAGCGGCCACCGAGGCGCCCGGCTGGAGATTTCCGAAGGCGTCGGCGACCCAGACCGAGAACGTGGCGGAATCACCCGCCGCGATCGTCGCCGGGGCGACGTGGACCGAGTCGATCGCGTAGGGACCCGCCGGGGTGACCGCGACCGGGCCGTACGTCACGCTCCGGAGCGAGCCCGTCACCTCGCGCACGAGGAGCGAGAGCGGGCTCGCGGCCGTCGGGGTGAAGGGAACGTCCACGACCGCCGCGCCGAACGTGACGGTGTCGGGCGCGACGGCGACTCCACTCACGACCCGGACGCTCATGCGCGAGCCGGCCGCGGCGGGAACCGGGTTGTCGTAGAGATCCCGCGCGGCGACCCGGAGCGTGTCGGCACGTCCCGCGAGGAGCGGCGCCGGCGGACCCGCGGCGCTGTAGTGGTCGATCGCGCCGGGGCGGAAGTCGATCGCCGCGGTCGCGGCGAGCGGGACGCCCTCCGCGGCGGCGGAGACGACCGCCGTGTCGGCGAGCGTCGTCGTCACGCGGAAGCCGATCGCGCCGCTCGCGTCGGTCGCGCCGGCGAGCGCCGTCGTCGTGGCGGGAACCCCGGCGACGGAGAGGGCGACGGACGCGGCGGGGATCCCGGCGCGCGGGTGATCCTGGGCGTCGCGGAGCGTCACGGTGACGACGCTTCCCACCGGACCCACGCTCGCCGGCGACACGGCGGCGACGAGCGAGCGGTCGGGATCCACCGCGCCCTCCTCGAAGCGAACCGAGACGGCGCCGGTCGCGCTCCCCCGCTCGGAGAGGGCGCTCGCGGTGGCGTCGCCGACGAGGGTGCCGGAGCGGAGCGCGAACGCGATGGCGCCGCCCGCGGCGGTCACCTGAACGCCCGGCGTCCAGGGATCGGCGTCCGCGGTCCCGATCGTGCCGAGATCGGTGGAGACCGTGAAGCGCTCGCCGTCCTCGACCGGGTTCCCGTTCGCGTCCTGGAGCCCGGACGCGGTGATCGAGGCGACCGACGCGCCGTCGGCGGCGATCGTGTCGGGAAGCGCCGCGAGCGCGATCGCTCCCGAGGGAGGACCCGCGAGGAGCGTCACCGCGGCGCTCCCCGACGCGTCGCCGTTCACGGACGAGAGCGCGACGCTTCCCGCCCCGCGCGCGACGCCGGCGACCACCGATCCGGAGAGCGATCCGCCGGCGCCGGTCGCCCACTGGATTCCGGGCGTTCCGCCGTCCGCGTCGCCCTGGGGCGCGACGAGCGTTCCGGTCACGGTGACGAGCTGGCCCGCCGCGACCGGGTTTCCGAATGTGTCGCGAACCGTCGCCGCGGTGACGGAGGCGGTCCCGTTCCCGTCCGCCTCGAGGGAGTCGGGCGCGACGGTGAGCGCGACAGGGCCCGAAGGAGGGCCGGACGCCGTCGTCACCGAGGCTTCGCCGACACCGAGGAAGGGGGGCGTGAACCCGGAATCGATGGCGCGGACCGCGCCCGGCGACGCGGTCGCCTCCGTATCGCGGAAGCGGAACGAGACCGACGACGCGCCCGCGGGAATCGTGACGTCGTAGATCTGGGTCCCGGCGAGATTCTGGAACGACCCCGCGGAGCGGTTGCTCCAGAGCGCGAGCGGCTCGGCGGCCGCGAGCGGCGACGGATTCTCGAACTCGTCGCGGACCTCGGCCGTCAGGAGTCCGGGAACGCCCGCGACGAGCGAGAGCGCCGGAGGCGCGAGCGCGAGATGGTGCGGCGGGCCGGCCGCGACCGAGACGAGCGCGCGCGGCGACTCGAAGCCGGTTCCGTCGTCGCGGAGTCCGATCCAGTAGGCGCCCGCGCGGCGCGGCGTGAGCGAGCCGCTGAACGAGCCCGACGAGAGGGTCACCGTATCGGAGACCCAGTCGGGATTCGACGTCGTCGCGCCCGCGCTGTCCGCGAAGGCGACCGCGCGGAGGAGCGCCCCCGAGCCCGGTCCCGAGGCGACGACGTTGCCGTCGGCGTCCAAGGCCGTCGCGCCGAGCGGCCAAGCGCCGCCCGCCGCGACCGACACGCCGCCGGCGGCGGCCAGCGACGCGTAGCTCCCGGGCGTGACCGTGATGGTCCCCGTCGTGTCGGCGAAGCCGCCCGCGACGGCGGACACCGAGCCGGTGCCCGACGTCGTGAGCGCGAGAACCACGCTCGATCCCGGTGAGGGCGCCACGCTTCCGATGCCGCCGGTCACGCTCCAGGCGCCGCTCACGGGGCCGATCGGGTTCGCGAATGGGTCGTAGCCGGCGAGGAAGAGCGTCGTGGTGTCTTCGTCGGCGGATCGGGTGAACGATCCGACCGGCGCGCCCGCGCCGTCCTCGATCCGCACGGAGGCGAGCGGACCGGGCACGACGGCCACCGACGGAGAGCCGGCATCGAGCGGGACGAGCGCGACTCCGTCGCCCGCGTTGGGATCGGAGCGGACGGGGAACGTGACGTTCGCGGGGGCGTTCGTCTGCGCCGACGCGCCCGGGCCGCCGCCGTAGACGACGGTCACGCTGTCCCCGGCGTTGAACTTCGCCACCGGCGCGTCGCCGATGAAGAGGCGGATCGTGCGCGGCGCGACGATCGTCACCGACGAGACGTGAGGGCCGACGGCCGTCACCTCCCCCGGCTGGCCCGCGGCGAGCGTCGGCGCGGTCCAGCCCGCGGGCACCTCGATCTCGACATAGCCGCCGGTCGAGTGCGGGAACCCCTCGGAGGCGTAGTACGTCAGGTTCCAGGAGCCCGCGCTTCCCGCGGTGACCGCGGACGCGGGCGAAAGGACGGCGTTGCCCGAGCCGGGACCGACCGCGCGCGCGGTCGCCGGCGCGAGCGCGCCCGAAGCGGCGGCGACGGCGAGAAACGCCGCGACGGCTCGCGCCGCGAAGTGGGAGGAAGCGATCGTCGGTTTCATGACCTCGGTTCGGGAATCTTCGGCAGGTGGACTGCCTTTGTTTTCCACGGAGTTATCCGAGGCCGTGAACGGCAAGAGGTGTGCCACGTGGCTGCGCGCGGCCACGCGTCTCGAGTGGGCTAAGCGCTCGGGCGGGTTGGGGTTACAACGAGCGTGATGGCAGGGGGTTCGCGGCGGCCTGGGGGATCTCCCGCGGATCGTGCGATTCGCAATGTCGGGATCGCCGGGCCGGCGAGCCGGTCACCCGTGAACCGGGCGGATGGGGATTGGCCGGGCGGCGCTTACCGCCGGGGCCAGCGGACGTCGCCGACGACTTTCTCGGAGCGTTCCGTCTCGGCCGCGCTCGCGGCGGACTTCTTGTTCGCGAGGCCGATGAAGACCACCTGGATGATCGTGGCGACGGCGAGCGCCGCGAGGCCCACGGCGAAGACCTCGTGGAATTGATGCCGGACCGGCTCGGTCCAGGTGGCGAGCCCCAGGAGAAGGAGCCCGACGATCGACGTCGTCACCACGCCCGTCATCTTCCCGAAGAGGGTCGGCTCGATGTGGACGGGACCGTGGAACACGTAGAGACAGATCGTGCCGCCGACCAGCATGGCGTAGCGCGTGAGCAGGAGGGCCGCCACCCACCAGGGGATCGCGCCGGCGCCCGCCATCGCGACGAAGACCGACGCGTTGAACGCGATGTCGGCGAGCGGATCGAGCACTTTGCCCAGGTGGCTCTCCTGGCGGAGCGAGCGGGCCAGGACCCCGTCGAGGACGTCGGTCAGCGCGCTCGCGACGAAGAGCCAGGTGGCCGCGGCCCACGACCGGTGCTGGATGAGGATCAGGATGGCGGGGATGGAGACGAGCCGAAGCATGGTGAGCGTGACGGGAAGCGGCACGCGCTTCAGGAAGCGGTCCCCGTCCCGGTCGAGCGCGAGCCCGGTGTGCGCGAGGAGCCAGAACGTGGCGGCGAGGAGGACCCCGCTCGACGCGACCAGGTAGGCGACTCCGGCGCTCCGGCCGAGCGTGGCGGAGAAGGTCAGCGCGCCGGCGAATTGGAGCGCGAAGAGGAGCACGGACGTCGCGGCGATCGACCGGACCAGCTCGGCGTGGAGCGGAAGGCGGCGGGCGGCGCGGACGAAGACGGCGCGGACGTAGGCGACGATCGATCCGGGGGTGAAGCCCGCTTTCCGGACTTCGCGGAGGAGATCTTCGGCGAACACGCCCGTGCCCCGCGCCTACGGAACGGAGAGCGACGACTCGACGAGGACCCGCTCGGTGTCGTAGGCCTCGGGGAGGCCGTACTGGACGACCGTCTCGGGCCGCGCGCGGCGGAAGAGGAGCTGCGCTTCGACCTTCAGCGCGCCGTTCGCGCCGCCCAGCGGGGCGTCGTACCGGACGTCCGCGCTCTGGCCCGCCTTGATACGGCGGTCGGCGACGACCGAGCGGGCGTTCCAGGTGTCGGCCGGCCCGCGGCCGAACTCGTCGGCGAGCGTGACGCCGAAGACCGACACGTCCCAGTCGGCGAACGGGTCGTTCTCCCAGAGGATCTCGCCCTCGGCGCTCTTCACGCGAACGCGCAGGAGGACCACGTTCTGATCGTTCCCCGTCGGGAGCGAGTGCCCCCATCCCGCGTTCGTGACGGTGGCATGGAAGCGGAGCGAGTCGCCGCGCCGCTCGCCGCGGAGCTTCAGGAGGACCGCGTTCGGCCGCCGGGACCCGAGATCCTCGTGGTTGAACGAGTGGTCCGCCACGCGCGGGCGAACCGGTCCCTCGCTGGCGTTCCGTCCCGAGGTGCCGGGCATGTGGCATCCCTGGCAGGTGATCCCCTGCTTCGCGTACTTGGAGCGCTTCCACTCTCCGTAGGTGTCGCTGATCGGCACGCCGTATTGGTTCGAGTATTTGTGGCAGCCGCCGCAGAACTCCGACGTCGTGAGGAACGACGAGTACTTCGACTTGTGCGACGGCGTCGTCATCGGGCTCCGAACCGTACCCGTATAGGGGCCCAGCTCGATCGAATAGGGCGGCACGCCGGTCGTGGACGGGCCGTCGATCGAGTGGCAGAAGACGCAGTTCACGCCCTCGGCCGAGACTTCGCGCAGCCCTTCGAAATCCTGGTTCACGAACGAGGAGGTCTCGTGGCAGGGGCCGCACGCCACCATCGTCTCGCCGCGCGTCTGCTTCAGCGAATAGAAGTACATCCGTCCGAAGAGGAGGTTCTGTCCCCGGTCCGCCTTCGAGTGGGCCGAGCGCTGCCACTGGTCCGTGATGTCGAGATGGCACGACTTGCACGAGGAGGCCGGCTGCAGATTCACGGACGAGCGGAAGAGAGGCGGCGGCGTGTAGGCCTGCGCGCCCTTCGGGGCGAAGGGTCCGACGGCGAGCACGAGGAGAAGCAGCGGGATCCGGTGGCGCAAGGTGCCCCAAGGGTACCCGAACCGCGCGAGGGAAATCAACCGGCGCGCCGGGGCTCCGTCACGTGTCGCGGCGGCGCGGGAGCGGCGCGGCGACGTCGAGCAGGCCGCGGCGGTGTCCCCACCGGTGGAGCCACTGGTACCGGACCGGTTCGTAGTGGTTCTCGGCCGTGAACGGCGCGAGGAACCGGTCGCCCACCAGGTCGTCCCGGACGAAGAACGCGTCGGTCCCCGCGAAGTCGCACCCCACGAGGGCGTAGCCCCGCTCCCGCCCGAGGATCTCGAGCGCCTTCAGGCTCGCGCCGAAGTTCTGGGACTCGTCCCAGACGCGCTCGCCGTCGTAGGCGACCTTCCAATCGACGTCGGCGGGAATGGCGGCGTTGTACTCGATCGCCACGACCCGGGGCCGGTACTCCTTCAGGGCTTCCCAGACGTAGTACGTGTTCTGGTCCACGTCGATCGAGAGGAGGTCGAACTCGGCGGGGACGCCGAGCCGCGCGAAGAGCGCCGCGATCGTCTCGCGCCGGACGAACGCGACCTCCCCGCGGACGCGATCGCCTCCGACGCCGTGCCGGGCGAGGGTCCGCCGGAAGGAGGCGCCGCGGTCGATCCAGAAGCCGCTCCAACCGCGCACGAGAAGGAACGCGGTGTTGTTCTCGGTTCCGTCCCCGACGCCGATCTCCACGAACGTCCGGTCGGTCTCCCCGATCCGCCGGAAGATCTCGTGGAGGATTCCGTCCACGCCGCCCTGCGAGTGGACCTGGTGCCCGTAGCGGAGGAGCCGGCGCGGATCGCCGTAGCGCGGATGGTGCGCCGCCTCGAACTCGAGGAGCCGCGTCAGGTGGAGCGCGCGGAGGATGCCGATCTCGTGGCCGATCGCGTCGCGCACCTGCATCAATTCACGGACGACGGGGAGGGATCGGTAGGCGCGTTCCACGAGGCGGCGGATCATCGGGGGCGAGGATAGGGTCCGGAGCCGGGCGGGTCAACCGGCCCGGCGATCCGTCGGCGGGCCCGGCGGGGGCGCCGGTTGGACGGGCCGCGCCGGGCGGGGCGGGCCGTGGCGCAGGTAGTCGGCCGCGATGGTCCCGAGGATCTTCGTCCCCGCGAGGAACGAGCCGCGGATCGTTCCCGAGATCTTCGAGCGGCCGACCCGGCGCCGGTAGCGGACCGGGACCTCCACCGTGCGGAGACGCCGCCGCGCCGCCTTCACCTGCATTTCCACCGTCCATCCGAAATCGCGGTCGCGCATCTCGAGCGCCTGGAGCGCGTCCCATCGGATGGCGCGAAAGGGCCCCAGGTCGGTGGCGCCCGTGCCGTAGAGGCGCCGGAGGAGTCCCGCCGCGAGCCAGTTCCCGAATCGCTGGACCGGCGTCAGCGCGCCCGGTTCGGCCTCGCCCAGGACGCGCGATCCGATCGCGAGATCGGCGGTTCCGTCGAGGAGGGGCGCGAGGAGCGAGGCGGCGTCGCTGGGATCGTCGCTCAGATCGGCGTCCACGAAGAGGACCACGGAGGGCGGATCGGAGGCGAGTTCCCGCAGGGCGCGCAGGCAGGCGGCGCCGTAGCCGCGCCGCGGCTCGTGGACGACCTCGGCCCCGGCGGCGCGCGCGACGTCGGCCGTCGCGTCGGTGGATCCGTTGTCGCAGACGACGACGCGCGTGACGGGCGGGCGCGGCAGGCCGGCGATCACGCGGCCGACGGACGCCTCCTCGTCGAGCGCGGGAACGACCGCTGCGACGCGCGGCGTCAGGAGCGGCGCAGCGCCGCCCGCGCCGCCGCGAGCCTGGCGATCGGCACCCGGAAGGGGCTGCACGAGACGTAGTCGAGGCCGGTCTGCTCGAAGAACTGGATGGAGGCGGGATCGCCCCCGTGCTCGCCGCAGACGCCGATCTTCAGGCCCGGCTTCGCGCGCCGGCCGGCGAAGGCCGAACGCTGGATGAGAATTCCGACGCCGCGCGTGTCGAGCGAGACGAACGGATCGCCCGGGAGGAGGCCCGACCGTACGTACTCGGGAAGGAAGCGCCCCGAGTCGTCGCGCGAGTACGCGAACGTCATCTGGGTGAGATCGTTCGTGCCGTACGAGAAGAAGTCGGCGTGCGCCGCGATCTCGTCGGCCAGGAGCGCCGCGCGCGGCACTTCGATCATCGTTCCGATGGTGTAGGGGATCGAGACCTTCAGCCGGCGCATCGTCTCGGTCGCCACGCCCTCGATCACCTGCCGTTGCCGGCGGAGCTCCTCGGGATCTCCGACCAGCGGCACCATGATCTCGGGGTGGACCTCCTTCCCCGATTTCCGGACGGCCGCCGCGGCTTCGAAGATGGCGCGCGCCTGCATCCGCGTGATTTCCGGATGGAGGAGGCCGAGGCGGCAGCCGCGGAAGCCGAGCATCGGATTGAACTCGTGGAGTTCCTCCACCTTCGCGAGCGTGCGCTCCAGGCGGGCCCGCGCCGGCTTCCCCTTCGAGCCGCGTCCGAGCGCCGTGATCGCGCGCACGAGCTCGTCCCGCTTCGGGAGGAATTCGTGGAGCGGCGGATCGAGCGTCCGGATGGTGACCGGCCGGCCGTCCATCGCGAGGAAGAGCCCCTTGAAGTCGGCCCGCTGGAGCGGGAGGAGCTTCGCCAGAGCGCCCTCGAACGCGGCGATCGGTTCCTTACCCTCGGCGCGGGCGCGGCGGAGCGCCTCCTGGATGCGCGGCCGCTCGGAGCGGCCCGCCCCGGCCAGGTCGGACTCGAGCGCCTCGATCCGCTGCGAGGCGTCGCGCGCCTGCTGCGCGCTCAGGATCATCGTCACCACGTGGGGGATCCGGTCGGTCGCGAAGAACATGTGCTCGGTGCGGCAGAGTCCGATCCCCTCCGCGCCGAGCGCCCGCGCGATCTTCGCGTCGCGCGGAATGTCGGCGTTCGCGCGGACGCGGAGCCGGCGCACTTCGTCGCACCACTCCATGAGCCGTTCGAAGCGCTGGTAGAGCGGCGCCTTCGCCGGCGCCAGCTTCCCCGTGAGGACCCGCACCACCTCGGAGTCCGACGTCGGCACGTCGCCCATCAGGACTTCGCCCGCCGAGCCGTCGAGCGAGAGGAAGTCGCCTTCCTTCATCGTCCGGCCGCCCACGCGGAGCGTGCGCTTGTGCTCGTCCAGCGAGAGCGCCGTGCACCCGGCGACGCAGCACTTCCCCATGCCGCGCGCGACGACGGCCGCGTGGGAGGTCATGCCGCCGGTCGCGGTCAGGATCCCCCGCGCGGCGTGCATCCCGGCGATGTCGTCGGGCGAGGTCTCGGCGCGGACGAGGATCACCCGCTCCTTCGCGCCCCGCGCCACCGCCTCCTCCGACGTGAAGACGATCCGTCCGGCGGCCGCGCCGGGCGACGCCGGGAGCCCCTTCGCCAGGAGCTCGTGGCGGCGCCGCTCCTTGGGGTCGAGGACGGGATGGAGGACCTGGTCGAGATGCTCGGGGCTCACCCGCTCGATCGCTTCGCGCTTCGTGATGAGGCCCTCGTCCACCATGTCCACCGCGATCCGGACCGCGGCGATGCCGTTCCGCTCGCCGCGGCGGGTCTGGAGCATGAAGAGCCGCCCCTCCTCCACGGTGAACTCGAAGTCCTGCACGTCGCGGTAGTGGCGCTCGAGCCGCGCGGTGATCTCGCGGAGCTGACCGTAGACCTCGGGGAGATCCCCCTCCAGCTCGTCGATCGGAAGCGGCGTCCGGATGCCGGCGACCACGTCCTCGCCCTGGGCGTTCCGGAGATATTCGCCGTAGAAGCGGTGCTCGCCGGTGCCGGGGTCGCGCGTGAATCCGACGCCGGTGGCGGAGGTGTCGCCGAGGTTCCCGAAGACCATCGCCTGCACGTTCACGGCGGTGCCGAGGTGATCGGGAATCCCGTTCAGGCGCCGGTAGTGGACCGCGCGGTCGTTGTGCCACGAGCGGAAGACCGCGTCGCGCGCACCCGCGAGCTGGGCGCGCGCCTCCTGGGGGAAGGCGTGGCCGGTCTCGCGCTTCACCATCGCGAGGAAGCGCCCGACCAGATTCCGCAGATGGGCCTCGTGGAGGTCGACGTCGGTCTTCGCGCCGACGCGGGCCTTCAGGCGGGAGAGCTCGGCTTCCAGGTGCGCGCGCGGAATGCCGAGGACCACGTCGCCGTACATCTGGATGAAGCGGCGATAGGAATCGTACGCGAACCGCGGGTTCCCGGTCCGGGCGGCGAGCCCTTCCACCGTCTCGTCGTTCAGTCCGAGGTTCAGGACCGTGTCCATCATGCCCGGCATGGAGAGCGGGGAGCCCGAGCGGACGGAGAGGAGGAGCGGGTTCGCGGCGTCGCCGAGCCGGCGGCCGAGGAGCTTCTCCAAGCGCCGGAGCGCTTCGTCCTCCTCCGCGACGATGGAATCGAGCAGGCGTCCGCCCGCCTCGTAGAACTTCCGGCACGCTTCGGTCGTGATCGTGTACCCCGGCGGTACGGGCACGCCTGCGTTCGTCATCTCCGCGAGACCCGCCCCCTTTCCGCCGAGCAGGTCCCGCATGCGGGCGTTCCCCTCCGCGCGGCCGTCGCCGAAGAAGTAGACCCACTGGACGCGCGTCGGTGCTTCCACGGTCATGCTCATGCAGACTCCCGAACGAGGCGTGCCACGCCTCGGATGTCGCCGACCGCGAGGCCGGCCTGGTTCCGTAGCGTCGCGCCCGCGAACGTCCCGAGTCGCTCCCGGTCCGGCGGGGCGAGGAGGCCGAGTCCCTCGAGAACCGAGATCGTCGCCGGGCCGAGCGCCCGATCCGCGCCGTCCTCGATCTTCAGGGCGATGCCCCAGCCGCGCTCGGGGATCGCGATCGCGTGAACCGCTTCCGCTCCGATCTTCGTCACGCTCCCGGGCAGCGCCCGCATGAGGAGCGTGTCGAGGAGTCCCTCGCCCGCCACCATCTCCGGATGCGCGCGCATCGCGTCGCGGATCGCGGCCAGGGCCGGCGACGGGGCGCCCGACGCCTCCTCCCCGCGCCCGAGGAGCGCGAACGCGCGGGCCAGGGTCGCGAGCGTCGTGCGCGGATTCGGCGCGCTGCATCCGTCCACCGACGGCGTCGCGTCGGGGAGCGGTCCGCCCGTCAGGGTCTCGAACCGCTCCAGGATCCGCCGCTGCACGGGATGCGTCCGTTCCGTATACCCCGAGAAGGGCGCGTCGAGAAAGCGGGCCAATAGGAGCATCGCCGCGTGCTTCCCGCTGCAATTGTGGCGGAGCGGGCCGGGCGCCTCTCCCCGGGCGCGGAGCGCCTCGGCCGTCGCGCGATCGAACGGGGTGTGCGTGCCGCAGCGGAGGTCCTCGGCGACCGCGCCGGCTGCGGCGAGAATCGAGGCGGCCACCGCGGCGTGGGCGTCGGTCCCGCCGTGCGATCCGGCGGCGAGGGCCAGCGCCTCCGGCCCGAGCCCCGAGCGCGCGAAGGCCCCCGACTCCACGAGTGGCAGGACCTGGAAGGGCTTGAAGGAAGAGCGGGGATAGACGAGGAGGCGGGGCTCGCCCGCGTGCGCCAGGAGGCGGCCCGAGGCGTCCACCACGGCCACGTGGCCGCGGTGGACGCTCTCGATCCTACCGTCGCGGCGGACTTGGACGAGCGCGAAAGGCGCCTGCTCCAGGTTCGCGGGGTCCACCCCCGCGCCGCGGAGCGTGTCGGGCTTCTCGCGCACGGTCCGGGCCACGGCCGCGTCTAGCGATCGATCTGGGCTTTTTGGAGCTTGCCCGAATAGTCGATGTAGACCGACTTCCATTCGGTGAAGGCGTCGATCACGGTCGGGCCGCCCTCGCGGTGGCCGTTCCCGGTCTCCTTCACGCCGCCGAACGGGAGCTGCACCTCGGCGCCGATCGTCGGGCCGTTCACGTACGTGATGCCGGCCTCGATGTCGCGCACGGCGCGCATCGCCGCGTTCACGTCGCGCGTGTAGATGGACGAGGAGAGTCCGTACGGCGTGTCGTTCAGCACCTGGATCGCCTCGTCGAGCGAGCCGACCGTCAGGACCGACAGGACCGGTCCGAAGATCTCCTCGCGCGCGATCCGCATGCGCGGCGTGACCTGATCGAAGATCGTGGGGTGGTAGAAGGAACCCTGCTTCAGGGCGCCCTCTTCGGCGTAGGAGCCGCCGCAGAGGAGTTTCGCTCCCTCCTTCTTCCCGATCTCGGTATAGGCGTGGATTCCCTCGCGCGCCTTCACGTTCACCACCGGTCCGACGTCCACGCCCGGCTCGAGCCCGTCGCCCAGCCGGAGCTTCATCGCGCGATCGACGAGGCGCGGCAGGAGGGCCTCCCGCACGCCCTTCGTGACGATGAGGCGGCTCGTCGCCGTGCAGCGCTGTCCGGTGGTGCCGAAGGCGCTCCAGAGCGCTCCTTCGAGCGCGAGGTCGAGGTCGGCGTCGTCCATCACGATCTGCGCGTTCTTCCCGCCCAGCTCGAGCGAGAGCCGCTTCAGGCTGGGGGCGCAGCGCGACGCGATGTCCTTCCCCACGTCCGAGGAGCCCGTGAACGAGATCATCTTCACGTCGGGATGCGTGACGAGCGGAACGCCGACCGCGCTTCCGCCTCCGTGCACGATGTTCGCGACGCCCTCCGGGAGCCCCGCTTCCGCGAGGATCTCGACGAGGTGGTGGGCCGACGCCGGCGTGTCGGTGGCCGGCTTGATCACGACCGTGTTGCCGCACACGAGCGCCGGGAAGATCTTCCAGGACGGAATGGCCATCGGGAAATTCCACGGCGTGATGAGGCCGCAGACGCCGAGCGGCTGGCGGATCGACATCGCGAGTTTGTTCGGAAGTTCGGAGGGGACCGTCACGCCGAAGAGGCGGCGGCCCTCGGCCCCGATGTAGTAGGCCATGTCGATGGCCTCCTGCACGTCGCCGCTCGTCTCCGCCAGGACCTTCCCCATCTCGCGCGTCATGGCGCGGGCGAGCGCGTCCTTCCGCTCGCGCAGGATCTCCGCGGCGCGGAGGACCAGCTCGGCGCGCCGGGGCGCGGGAACGAGCCGCCACGCCTGGAACGCCTTCGAGGCGGCCGCGACGGCGTCGGCCACGTCCTCGGCGCCGGAGGCCGGGAAGGTGCCGATGAGGTCCGCGGGGCGGGCGGGGTTTCGGTTCTCGAACGACTGGCCGGAGCGGGCGGGGACCCAGCGACCCCCGATGAGGTTCAGGTACTCGCGGGGCGGATTCTCGCCCGCCGCGCCGCGCGTGGCGGCGCTCGAGGGGGCGACGGCTTGCGGATTCATGACGTCCTCCGAACCGCCGCGACGACGGCGCGGCGGATTACTTGATGATGACGAACTTCCCCTTGCGGGTTCGGCCGTCGGTGGTTTCGACCTGATACAGATAGATACCCGAGACGACGCCGCGGCCGTGGCCGTTGCGAAGATCCCAGGCCACGTCGCCGTTCGAGCCTCCCGGGCTCGAGAATTGGTCCGCCTTCAGCTCCCGGATCAGCTCCCCGTTCGACGTGAAGATGCGGATCGTCGCCTGATGGGGGACGCGGATGAAGTGGATCTGCCGCTGATAGAGCGACTCGTCCCACTCGGCGCGCACCTTGTAGGGGTTCGGCACGACGGCGATCCGTTCGAGGTTGTCGGGAGGAAGGGTGCCGGGAAGGATGCTGACGATCTCGGTCGGGTCGATCGGCGTCTCGTAGAAGTCGGAGTCCACGATGACGGACGTGTCGATCGCGGTCACGGCGTACTCGTGGCGGAATCCGGCGAGACTCGCCGCGTCGGCGAAGACCCAGCAGTTGCTGCAGGTGTCCTTCGGAGCGCCAGGCGGGTAATCGATGACGTAGGTGGTGTCCGTCCCGTTCAGGCTCACGATCCGATTGCCGCGGAATCCGCGGAAGAAGACGCCGGTGCCTGTGAAGTTGAAAGCGCCCGGGTTGCAGGCATTGTTCGTGTCCCAGCAGAGCGGCTCTTGCGGATCGCGCGCCTTCCACTGACCCACGGCCTCCATGGGGCGCGTGCTGATGCCGAAGATCGTGCGGCGGACGCGGTAGCCCCCCCAGGTCGTGTCGGCCTGGGTGCTATCGCCGTTCCAGACGATGAACGTGACGTTCCCGGTCGCATTTCCAAACCCGGGAATCGAGAGATTGGTGTAAAATCCTTTCACATCCGTCGGGGAGCGGAGCCCGGGCGATTGGCCTAGGGCGGGCTGCGCGGCGGCTCCCAGGACGAGGAAGAGACCGGTGAAGAACGTCCAAATCCTTGACACGAAAGACATTAACGTCCCCTTGTGGCCGGACGGCCCCGGCATTCCGCCGTCGCGGACTGAGTCGGTTCTCCTAAGTGGGGGGGTTCCTGGGCCAGCGTTCGTTGCGGCATGGCCGTATGGGCCCCCGGCGGTGGTAGCCGGAGCCTGACCCTGGGCGCAGACTATGGTTCAAGTGATGGACTGTCAAGGCATTTTTGGGTTCCTCGGACCCCCCCAAGTTCCAAAAACTGCTTGACACTTCGGCGGTTGGATCGGTATACTACTTGGAGTGTGAAAGCGGGAAAGGTATTTCCCGATTGCCTATGATTACTTGATGTTAGAGCCACACAGAAGGCTGATTGATTAAGGAGGTGATCAGGCTCAGACTGTCGTCTACCTTATCCTCTTGAAGTGTCTTCTCGCTTTTACCCGCGTTAGAGAGGAGATGAAGGAATGAAGAAACTGCTAAGTGCGACCGTGTTGCTGGCGTTGATTCTCGCGCTGATGCCGGTGCATGCGTCCGCAGCCTTCCGTGGGGTCTGGGATCCGCTGACCAACGGCGGGCCGTTCAACACCGGCCTCGCGAACGGCGCGGAGCAGCCGTCGCTCCGTCCCGGCGTGTTCTTCACGACGATCGGCTACACGAGCGGCGTCGAGCGCTGGTACGCGTTCACGACTCGGAGCACGGTCGTCGGCTTCGAGACGTCTCGTTCGATCTGGCAGGCGTGGAACGTCGACCAGGCCGGCTTCCGCGTCGCCGATATCGCCGCCGCCCGCACCATGCTGCTCGGCGATCCGTCGGGCGCGATTTCGTACCTCGACCCGGCGTGGAGCCCGAACGGCAAGTATCTCGCCTACGTGCGTTCCGACGCCAACCTGACCTTTACCGAGATTTGGGTTCAGGAATACGCGATGGGGAGCACCATGGCGGCTTCGACCGTCGCGGTCGGCGCCCCGCTGCTCGTGAAGGGGAACACCCCCGGCGTGCTGCTTCGCACCCCTGATTGGAGCCCGGCCGGCAACGCGCTCGCCTACGCCACCAACGCCGCCGGTCCGTCGCTCGACGTCTGGACGATCCCGGTGGACGCCGCGACCGCGACGGTCGGCGCCGCCACGCGCGCCACGTTCGACGACGCCAAGTCGGAAATCAACCCGACGTGGGGTTCGGGCAACCGGATCGCGTACGCGACGAACAAGTTCGGCCGCAACGTCATCGAGATCGTCGATCTCGACGACATGAGCGTCACGCTGGCCGAGACGAACTTCGCGTCCGTGTCGCACAACAACCCGAGTTGGTCGTCCGACGGTGCTTCGATCTACTACGACGCGCCGCAGGGCGAAGACGTGAACAACAACTCCGATATCTGGAGGCTCGACCTCGCCTCGCAGGCGAAGTGCGATATCTTCCTCGACAACCTCGGCGACGCCGATCCGGACGTCTCGGCGAAGCTGAACTTCACGCGTGACGCGATTCCGGTGAACCTGTTCCTCGCGTCGTCCATCGCCGGCAACTTCGGCCAGGGCGTCTGGCGCGGTAGCGCGGCTTCGTGCGCTGCGGCGCTCCCGCTCGGCGTCGAGATCTCGCCGACGACGCTGAACCTCGGCAGCCAGGGCCAGAACCTCACGGTTACGGTCACGATGCCGGCGGACGTGAAGGCGCTCGGTTACAACGACATGGTGGACGTGCCGGATCACGGCCCGGCTCCCGCCAGCACCATCAATCCCGAAGTGATCAAGAACCGCCGCACGATCGTGGTCGGCCCGAGGTTCCTCGGCCTCCCGGCCCCGACGTCGCTGATCAACGGTTCGCCGTTCTCGCAGATCGACAACCTGAACGGCGGCGGCTTCCAGATGAACATGACGCGCCGCACGATCGAGGCTCGTCTCGTGGCTCTCGGTCTCGTGAACCAACTGGTTCCGTGCGAGGTCACGGCGTACTCGGCTGCCAAGGGCCGTCAGTTCCGCGGCTTCGGCTACCTGCGTCTCGCCGCGGCCAACCTGGCGGGCCAGGCGGTCCGGATGGAGCAGAATTCGCCGAATCCGTTCAACCCGACCACCAGCATGAAGTTCTCGGTCGCCAAGGCCGGTCACGTGAACGTCCGGATCTACAACGTCCGCGGCGAGCTCGTGAAGACCATCGCCGAC
>DATIQI010000011.1:0-2099 GCA_035470985.1 Acidobacteriota bacterium | reverse complement strand
CTCAAAAACCTCACCCCCCAACCCCCTCTCCATCGAATGGAGAGGGGGAGCTAAGCGAAGCTCAGCGGGGTGAGGTACTGGAACTAGCATACTGCCGGCGGGGTTCGTGCTGTTGCTCTTGTGGGGCAGCGGTCTGTGGATGTTCTGGGTGCCGTTCTCGGCGAAACTCAAGCGGAAGAAGCGAAGCGCTTAAGGGGACTCGCCCGTGGCCGCCACCCATATCGCGCTCCTGCGCGGCATCAACGTCGGCAAGGCGAAGCGCGTGGCCATGGCCGACCTGCGCGCGCTCGTGGAGGAGCTGGGGTACGAGGACGCGCGGACGCTCTTGAACAGCGGCAACGTCGTGTTCCGCGTGCGCGCCGCCGCGAAGGGCGATCCCGCCGCGCGCATCGAGAAGGCGCTGCCGGGGCGATTCGGGATCGAGGCGCGCGTCATCGGGCTGACCGTCCGGGAACTGCGCGGGCTCGCGCGGAAGAACCCGCTCGCGAAGACGGCGTCGGATCCGTCGCGGCTACTGGTCGCGGTGCTCCGCCGCGCCGCGGATCGGAAGCTGCTCGATGCCATCGCCCGGGAGGACTGGTCGCCCGACGCGCTCGCGTTCGGCCCGCGCGCGGCATTTCTCTGGTGCCCGAACGGGCAGCTCGAGAGCCCGCTCGCGGAGGCCGTCCAGCGCGCGCTCGGCGACGCCGTGACGATCCGCAACGCGACCACGATCGCGAAGCTGCTCGCGCTCGCGGAGGGCCCATGACCCCCGCTGCGACCTTCGCCAGGGGCGATCGGCTGCCGACGCTCGAAACCGAACGCCTCCGCCTGCGCCATCTCACCGAGCGCGACGTGCCCGCGCTGTTCGCGGTGTTCTCCGACCCCGAGGTGATGCGCTACTGGAGCTCGCCGCCGCAACAATCCGAGGCGGAGGCCGCGCGGCTGCTCGAGGAGATCCACGAGGCGTTCCTCACGCGGCGCCTGTTTCAATGGGGAGTCGCCCGGCGCGAGGATGACTTCGTCATCGGCACCGCGACGCTGTTCCGCTGGGATCGGGCGCACCGGCGGGCCGAGATCGGCTATGCGATCGCGCGCCCGTCCTGGGGAAAGGGGTTCGCGAGCGAGGCGGTCCGCGAACTCATCCGCTTCGCGTTCCGCGAGTTGGACCTGCACCGCCTGGAGGCGGACGCGGATCCGCGCAACGCGGCGTCGCTCCGCGTGCTGGAACGCCATGGCTTCCGCCGCGAGGGGCTCTTGCGCGAGCGCTATCACCAGTTGGGCGAGATCCAGGACGCCGCGATCCTCGGGCTCCTGCGAAGGGAGTGGGAGGCGCTCGACGGCTGACGCAGCCTTCCGGATCCGATATCCTGCCGGCCGGTTCGCTCCGCTTCCCCGCGCCGGGAGCCTCCCCGTGAGCCCACGAGCCCTGCCCGCCCTCGTCGTTGCATTGCCCGCCGCGCTCGCCCGCGCCCTCGTCGTTGCACTGTTCGCCGCGCTCCCCCTCGCCCACGCCCTCGCGTTCGAAGAAGGCCGCGCCAAGGCCACCGTCGAGACGATCGCGGCCGACGAGTTCGGGGGGCGCTTCAGCGGCCTCGCCTCCGGCCGGATGGTGGAGGATTACGTGGCGGCGCGCTTCAAGGAGTGGGACCTCCTCCCCGCCGGGGACGACGGCTCGTACTTCCACGAGTTCCCCATGCTGGCGACGCGCGAGCGGTCCGCCTCCCTGTCGCTGTTGGACGGCGAGTTCGGGCGCGTGGACTTCCTGTACGGCGACGACTTCACGCTGGTGACGAACTCCGGCTCCGGGAACGTGACCGCGGAGGCGGTTCTGGTGGGACGCGGCCTGGCGAGTCCCGAGCGGGAATGGGACGACTACGCCGCCGCCGGCGACGTGAAAGGCAAGATCGTCGTCGTGGTGCGGGGCACGCCCGAGAACGGTTACAATTGGTCCCGCATGGCTTCGCGCGACTCCATCCTGCACGAGGCGGTGCGCCGCGGCGCCGCCGGCGTCCTGTTCTACGGCGGGACCCGCGCGGTCCAGGGCGCGGCCGTGCACGACGGCTCGTACTTCCCCGAGGTGCCGTCCGCCTTCGCCGGCGAGCGGGTCATGCAACAAC
>DATIQI010000010.1:0-3201 GCA_035470985.1 Acidobacteriota bacterium | reverse complement strand
GTCACGATCAGGGGATTGATCTCGGCCAGCGAGCAGTCCTGCTCGTAGTAGACGACCGCCAGCTTTCTCAAGATGTCGGCGAGCTGCCGCTGCACCTTCGGGCGGCCGTCGAGGAAGCGCGCCGCCGCGCGGGCGCGATAGGCCGGAAGGCCCCGCCCGTCGAGGTGGAGCCGGAGGATCTTCTCCGGCGTGTTCCGCGCCACGTCCTCGATGTCCACGCCGCCGGCGGGGCTCACCATGAGGAGCGGCGTCTCGTACTTCCGGTCGAGGACGATCCCGGCGTAGAACTCCTTCTCGATCTCCGTGGCCGGCGTGACGAGGATCTTCCGGACCGCGTGGCCCCGGATGTCCATCCCGAGGATGCGGCCCGCCTCGCGCGTGAACTCGCCGCCGTTCTTCACGACCTTCACGCCGCCCGCCTTCCCGCGGCCGCCGATCAGGACCTGCGCCTTGATCACGACCGGGAATCCGAGGTTCGCGGCGAGCTTCTCCGCCTCCTCGACGGTTCGGGCCACGTCTCCCGGCGGGACGGGGAGGCCGCCCGCGCGGAAGAGTTCCTTCCCTTGATATTCGTGGAGATTCATCGGCTCCTCTTCGCCGCTCGGCGGATCCCCTTGCGTGCGGCCTTCGCGGCGGGCTTCCTCTTCGGGGCGGCGTGCGTCTCGCGGCTCTTCGCGAGCCGGTGGAGCGCGTCGCCGATCACGTCCTGAAGCGTCGGGTGCCCGATTTCCTGGAGCTCGTAGCCGACGCGGACGGTGGGATGCTTGATGTTCATGAGGCGGCGGAGGTCGATCGGCGTCGCGACCACGACCACGTCGCACTCGGTGGCGTTCACGGTCTTCTCCATGTCGCGGATCTGCTCGTTCGAGTAGCCCATGGCCGGCAGGAGCGCGCCGATCCCCGGGTACTGGCCGAACGTCTCGTTCAGCGATCCGACGAGCCACGGCCTCGGATCGACGATCTCGCGCGCGCCGAAGCGCCGGGCCGCGATGACGCCGGCGCCGTACTTCATCTCGCCGTGCGTGAGCGTCGGGCCGTCCTCGATCACCAGCGCCCGGTGCCCGCGGATCAGCTCCGGCCGGTCCACCAGGATGGGCGAGGCCGCGTCCACGATGATCGCGTCCGGATTCAGCTTCGAGACCGACGCGCGGACCGCCTCCACGTTCGCGTAGTCGGTGGTCCCGATCTTGTTCAGGACCACCACGTCGGCCAGATGGATGTTCGTCTCACCGGGGTGGTAGGTCCGCTCGTGGCCGGGCCGGTGCGGATCGGCCACCACGATCTGGAGGTCGGGCCGGTAGAACGAGAAGTCGTTGTTCCCGCCGTCCCAGACGATGACGTCGGCTTCCTTCTCGGCCTTCGCGAGGATCTCGGCGTAGTCCACGCCCGCGTAGACGATCGTGCCGCGATCGAGGTGCGGCTCGTACTCCTCGCGCTCCTCGATGGTGCACTTGTGGCGGTCGAGGTCGGCGTAGGTGGCGAAGCGCTGCACGCCCTGGCGGGCCAGCTCCCCGTACGGCATCGGGTGGCGGATGGCGACCACCTTCTTCCCCATCGCCTTCAGGATTTCGCAGACCTTCCGCGTCGTCTGGCTCTTGCCCGCCCCGGTCCGGACCGCGTTCACGGCGATGACCGGGACCTTCGACTTCAGCATCGTGGTTTCAGTACCCATGAACATGAAATCGGGACCCATTCCCAACACCCAGGACGCTTTGTGCATCACATACTCGTGCGACACGTCGGAGTAGGCGAAGACGCAGAGGTCGACGTCCAGGTCGCGGATCAGCTCGGGAAGCTCGACCTCGGAGTAGATGGGGATTCCCTTCGGATACCGGGAGCCGGCGAGCGAGCGGGGGTACCGCCGGTCGTCGATGCCCGGGATCTGGGCCGAAGCCGTGAAGGCGACGACCTCGTACTCCGCCCGGTTCTTGAAGAAAACATTGAAGTTATGGAAATCGCGCCCACCGGCGCCCATAATCACCACACGCCGCGTCCGTCTCACTCGAGGCATTCCTCCTGCAAGGGTGGAGAGTGGGGCGGGGGCCGTCTGGATCGGGCTAGGGCGTCGGTGCGGCGGGAGCTTCGAGGCGCTCGCCGCGGCGCGGACGGCCCCCGACGAGGCACGTCAATGCATCGGAACCCACACAAATCAATGGACGTTACCCGCCCCTAACGGGGCTGTCAAGGGGCCCCCCGGACCGGGTTGCGGGCCCTTCGAGGAGCGAACGTGCGCATGAAACGAGCCGGTTGGATCGCGATCGCGGTGGGCGCCGCCGTGGCCCTGGGGTGGTTCGGTCCGTGGCGATCCAAGGCGAAGCCGGTGAAGTACCGGGAGGCGGCGGTGTCGCGCGGAGCGATCGAGAGCCGCGTCTCCGCGACCGGGACCTTGAACCCGGTGGATCAAGTGGAGGTCGGGAGCCAAGTTTCGGGCACGCTAGCCCGCGTGAACGTGGACTACAACGACCGGGTGCGGCAGGGGCAGGTCCTGGCGCAGATCGAGCCTTCCTTGTTCCGGGCGACGCTGGCCGAGGCGGAGGCCGCGTTGGAGCGGGCGCGCGTCCAGTTGGCCGACTCCGAACGCGGCTTGAAGCGCGCGCGCGAATTGCGAACGCAGAATCTGGTCTCCGACACCGATCTCGAGACGGCGCAGGCCGCGGTGGATTCGCGGAAGGCCGACGTGCGCCAGGCCCAGGCCGCAGCCGATCGCGCGCGGGTGAACATGACGAACACGACGATCCTCGCGCCGATCTCGGGCACCGTGATCTCGCGGAACATCGACGTGGGACAGACGGTGGCCGCGAGCCTCCAGGCGCCGACCTTGTTCACGCTGGCGCGGGACCTGACCGAGATGGAGCTGGAGGCGCGCGTGGACGAGGCCGACATCGGGATGGTCGAGGAAGGGATGCCGGTCACGTTCTCGGTGGACGCGTTTCCCGAGCGTCACTTCGAGGGGCAGGTGCGCCAGATCCGCGCCGAGCCGATCGTGGAAGCGGGCGTCGTCTCGTACGTCGTCGTGTCGCGCGTGAAGAACGCCGACGGGAAGCTCCTTCCCGGCATGACGGCGAACGTGACGATCGTCTCGGCGTCGCGGGCGGACGCGCTGAAGGTGCCGAACGCGGCGCTTCGGTTCCGGCCGCGCGATGAACGGATGGCGGGCGGCGGCGGGCCGGGTGGCGGCGGGACGGGCGGTGGCGGTGGGCC
>DATIQI010000009.1:0-3300 GCA_035470985.1 Acidobacteriota bacterium | reverse complement strand
GATTGTTGTGTTGGTGGCTGCCAGCGCCTGGGGGGTCTGGCAGGCATCCAGAGCGACGACGGGAGTGGTATTCGTTGCCGCCGTGTCGGGGCGCGGCGACGGCGCGATTCGGGGTCGGTCGGGGCGGAACGACGAGCCGCGGCGCGGAAGGCGCCGCGGGTGGAACGCTACGGGAACGCTACCGGCTCACGGGACTACAGCAGGTGATACCGCTTCCGGAGGGCCCACTCCAGCGTGAGCCCGGCGATCAGGATCGCGAAGAGATACGGATTGTGGAAGAGATCGATCTCCGCGAGCCGCGCGCGCGAGGCTTCCGGGCGCCGCAGCCGTTCGAGAACCGCGTCGGGCGATTCCAGCGACGCGGCGGCGCCGCCCGATCCCTCCGCGAGGCGGCTCAGCGTGGCGGGCTCGGCCGCGAGCGCTTCGTATTCCAGTCCGCCCGCGCCGACCGCCACGCGCGCGCTGTCGCGCGCGACCACGCGCCCACCGCGCTGGAGGAGCGCGGTGACGCGGTGAATCCCGGGCGGCAGGGCGAGCGTTCCGGTGAACGCGCCGTCACCCGAGGCGTCGAGATTCGACTCCGAGGACGGTCCCCCGGCCTCGGGGCGCGTCAGGAGTCTCGCCGTCGCTCCCGCGGCTCCCGCGGGGGTGACGACGCGGACGGGCACGCCCGCTCCTTCGGCGCTCACGTCGGGCGCCTCGATCCGGACCGGACGCCCTTCGCCCGCGGCCTCGAGCCAGCGGCAGAGCCCGCCGAAGAACGCGCCCTCGACGCCCCCCGCGGTCAGTCCCGCGGCCGTGAGTCCCCATCGGTAGGTACCCGATCCGTTCAGCACCGCGACGCGTCCTTCGCCGATCCGTCCGGCGAGGAGGAGCGGAATCCGATCCTCGCCGATCCGGGCGAGGAGGATCGGCGTGAGGGCGGGCCCGTGCCCCAGCATGATCGTCGGCGCGATCGGAGGAAGCGCGCTCCACGCGGCCGAGGCGCTGGCGGCGTCGCCGCCGAGGAGCGCGACCTCGTGCGTCCGCCCTCCGGGCGCGAGCTCCACCGCCGCGGCGACGCCGGGCGGGTCCGCCCAGTTCCGCCAGACGAGACCGAGCGCGCGCTGCCACGCCGGATCGGAGGGCGGCGCGCCGCCCGGCTCGATCCAGAGGAGGAGCCCGCCGCCGCGTTCCACGTAGCGCAGCAGCGCCGCGCTTCGCTCGGCGGACATGGTTCGCCCGTCGTAGCGGACCACGACCGCGGACGCTCCTTCGATCACCTGCGCGAACGACCGCGCCGCGCCGCCGGCGACGTCGTCGTCGGCCGCGGCGGGCGCGGCGCGGACCGCGCTCCAGGTCGTGTCCTCGGTCGCCCCGCGAACGAGCGAGCGAAGATCCCAATCGGAACGGCCGGCGAGAACGACCAGGCGGCGGCTCGAGGCCCGCGCGTGGACCGCGACGAGGCGCCGCTTGTTCTCCCGGAGAGGATCCCCCGCGACGCTGTCGACGACCACGTTCAGGAAGTGGACGCCCGGCGAGGAGGGCGTGTAGGGAAGCGACAGGCGCGCGGTGGCGCCGGGCGCGTTCAGGGTGAAGCGGGCGCGCGCCCGCTCCACGCCGTCCTCGAGGAGCCGGACCGTTCCCTGGCCGGCGGGGCGGTTCCCTTGGCGAAGCGAGACCGTGACCGGCGCGGGACGGCCCGCGACCGCCTCGGCCGGGACCTCCACGCCGGAGAGGCTGACCGAAGGCGGATCGGCCGTCGCGCCCGCCCAGAGCGCGTACGCGGGGACGGCCCCCGCCAGCGCGCGCTCCGGGTCCTCGCCGCGGTTCACGATCCCGTCGCTCACGACGAGGAGCGCCGCGACCGAATCGGGGTCGTTTCGCTCGAGGGCCGCGCGAACGGCGTCGCCGATCGCGGTCTCGCCGCCCCCGACGGCCCGCGCCGCTTCGGGCGGCGCCCCGCCTCGCGCGAAGGGACCGAGGCGCGATCCGAACGCCGCCGTGCGGACGTCGTAGCGCTCTCCCAGCGCGCGCGCGATCGAGGCGGCGGCGCTGTCGGCCGCTTCCCGCCGCGTCCGGCCTCCCGAGGCGTCGCGCACGTTCATGCTCCCCGAGTGGTCCACCAGGACGAGGAGCCGGTTCCGCGCGGTTCCCGAGACCGGGAAGGAGAGGACGGGCGCGAACGCGGCCACCAGGAGCCCCGCCAGAACGAGGAGCCTGGCGCCGAGGAGCACGCGGCGGCGCCCCGGCGTCAGGGCCTCGTAGCGCGTCAGGTACGCCCACGCCGCGACCGAGGCGGCCGCCGCCACGCAGGCGAGCGCGATCCAATGGGGCGTCAGGTCGAGCGAGAGGTTCATGGGCAAGGGCGCGATGAGACGACCTTCGTCACGGGGAAGGGTCCGGGTCGGATGGTTGCGGGGGGAAACGCATCGTGGGGAGCCGTACAAAAACGGTACGGGCTCCCCACGGTCGGGTCAAGCGGATTCACGCGCCTCCGTTTCGCGCGCGATCCGGGCGGAAGGCTACCCGCGCGCCGGCGTCCCCTGGCCGCTCCCCGAGACGCTCTGCGCGTGCGCCACGCGCCGCTCGCGCGTGTCGAGCTCCAGCTTGCGGAGCAGGACGTAGAGCTGCACCGGATTCAGGTCGCGCCCTCCGTTCTCGGGGCGGCGGAGCTCCTTCTGGATGCGCATGAGTCCGTACTCGGGATGCTTGCGCGCGATCTCGCGCACCAGGTCCTCGTCCGTGAGGACCGTCTCGCTCCGCTGCGGCACGCTGGGCGCCGGCCGGGAGCCCGAGGAGGAGCCGACGGCCGATCCCGCCTCCGGCGACGGCGCGTTCGCCGGCACGATCGGCCCGAACGAGGCGACGGCAAGGTCGGCGTCGGGATACGACTGGAGGATGTTCTCGAACTCGAGGAGGTCGAAGACTTCGCGGACGTCCGGAATCATCCCCGCGAGCTTCAGATCGCCGGCGTGCTCCCGGATCTCGCGGATCTCGCTGATGAAGATGCCCCAGCCCGCGCTGGAGATGTACTCGACCTTCGAGAGGTCCACCACGATGTGGAAGCGCTTCTCGCGCAGGAGGGCCTGAAGGCGCCGCTCCGGGTCTGCTGCAGGAACCGGTCGACGACGACCTCGCCGCCGAGGATGACCAGCGACTCGGTGGCCTTGCTGGTGGTGCCGGTCGACTCGGTGTAGCCGGCGTTGACGGCACGGAACGCCGACGCCGGGAGCGCGGCCTCCTGGTCGTACTCGTAGGCGTTGCCGACGATGCCCTCGAACGGCAGCCGGTTGAGCACCTGCGTCGAGGTCAGGATCG
>DATIQI010000008.1:0-4514 GCA_035470985.1 Acidobacteriota bacterium | reverse complement strand
GCGATGTGGTGCGCGCCTCGGGAGGAGTTCTCCTCACGACGTCGGCGAACCGGCCGGGGGAGCCGCCCCCGGCGCGGATCGAGGACGCGGCTCTCGAAGGAGTGGCCCTCGCGGTGGATGCCGGCGGGCTCTCGGGGCTCCCTTCGACGCTCGCGACGGTGGTCGGAAGTACCGTTAAGGTGCTCCGGGAGGGGTCCGTCGTGCTCGCAGACCTCGGCGGCGACGAGACTTGACGCCTCCCGGCCACCCCCCTAGACTCGATCTGTCACGCCGCCCAACGACCCTGCGAGGCTCATGTTCCGCGTACTCGTGATCTGCACGGGGAACACCTGCCGTAGTCCCATGGCCGAGGTCATTCTCCGTTCGGTGCTGCCCGCCGACTGGGGCGACCAGGTGGATGTCGGCTCAGCGGGAACGGGGGCGGCGGACGGCAACCCGGCGACGCCGTTCGCGGTGGCGACGGCGGCCGCCCATGGATTGGATCTCCGGGCGCACCGGTCGAGGGCCCTGACGCCCCGCCTGGTCCGCGAGGCCGATCTGATCCTGGCCATGGAACCTCGCCACGTGGAATGGGCGGGGAGCCTGGCGCCCGACGCCAAGGACCGGATCCGGCTGGTCACCGAGCAAAGCGCCGAAAGCGGCGCTCCCTCCTCGGGCGTCAGCGATCCGATCGGCGGCACGCCCGAGGAGTACGACGACACCTTTCACCGGATTCGCAGCCACCTGCTACGCTGGGTCCCTCTCATCCGGGAGGAGATCGAGCGGCAGGAAGGCGTTCGATAGCTCCGGCGCGGCGGCCCGAGGGCCGCGGCCGGCCACAGGAGGAGCCATGGCCCGGGATGCCCAGCCGGTCATCTGGATGAACGGCAAACTCGTCGCGTTCGAAGACGCCAAGATTCACGTCCTCTCGCACGTCGTCCACTACGGTTCGAGCGTCTTCGAAGGCATCCGCGCGTACGACACGCCGCGCGGGACGGCGATCTTCCGGCTCGACCGCCACGTCCAGCGCCTCATCGATTCCTGCAAGATCGCGCGCATGGACCTTCCGTACGCCTTCGACGCGCTGATGGACGCCTGCCGCGAGACCGTGCGGGCGAACGGAGGGGTCGCCTGCTATCTCCGGCCCGTCGCCTACCGCGGCTACAAGACGCTCGGCGTGAATCCGACGGGCGTTCCGGTCGAGGTCGCCATCGCCACGCTGAACTGGGGCAAGTACCTCGGGAAGGAAGCGCTGGAGAAGGGAATCGCCGTCCGCGTCTCCTCCTGGCGCCGCGCGGCCCCCGACACGTTTCCCTTCATGGCGAAGACCGGCGCGAACTACATGAACTCGCAGCTCATCAAGCTGGAAGCGATCGCCGACGGCTACGAGGAGGGGATCGCCCTCGACTCGTTCGGATTCCTGGCGGAGGGAAGCGGCGAGAATCTCTTCCTGGTCCGGAACAAGACGATCCACACGCCCACGCTGGCGAACGCCATCCTGCCGGGCGTCACGCGCGACTGCGTCCTGACGCTCGCTCGCGAGCTGGGCTACGAGGTGCGCGAGGAGCAGCTCCCGCGCGAGATGCTGACCATCGCGGACGAGGTCTTCTTGACGGGGACCGCGGCCGAGATCACCCCGATCACGTCGATCGACCGGATCCCGGTCGGGGACGGAAAGGTCGGCAAGATCACGATGCGGATCCAGGAGGCGTTCTTCGACATCATCGAGGGACGCGCGCGCGACCGGCACGGCTGGCTCTTCCCGATCGAAGCGGGCGGCAAGGTGCAACGCGCCGCGAAGAAGGCCCACTGAGCGCCGTCGCGTGACTCCGACCCCGCTCACGCCCTCGGGCGCCGCCTCGGCCGTCGCGCCGGCCCACGACGCCCCGCTCGCTTCGGTCGATCCCGAGATCGCGGCCGCGATCGCGCGCGAGATCGAGCGCCAGCAGAGGACGCTGGAGCTGATCGCCTCCGAGAATTTCGTCAGCGAGGCGGTCCTCGAGGCGATGGGAACGCCACTCACGAACAAGTACGCGGAGGGGTATCCCGGGAAGCGCTACTACGGCGGCTGCGAGCACGTGGACGTGGCGGAGACGCTCGCCATCGAGCGGTCGAAGGCGCTCTTCGGCGCCGAGCACGCGAACGTCCAGCCCCACGCGGGGGCCCAGGCGAACCTGGCGGCCTACCTGGCGCTCATGCCGCCCGGCTCCACGCTCCTCGGCATGGCCCTGGCGCACGGCGGCCACCTGACGCACGGCCACAAGGTCTCGGCCTCCGGCATCATCTTCAAGGCCGTCCAGTACGGGCTCTCGCGCGAGACCGGGCTTCTCGACTACGACCAGGTGGCGAGCCTGGCGCGCGAGCACCGGCCCCAGGTGATCGTGGCCGGCGCGAGCGCCTATCCCCGCTTCATCGACTTCGCCCGCTTCCGGGCGATCGCCGACGAGGTCGGGGCCCGCTTCGTCGTGGACATGGCCCACATCGCGGGGCTGGTGGCGGCGGGGGAGCATCCGAGCCCGGTGCCGCACGCCGACGTCGTGACGACCACGACCCACAAGACGCTGCGCGGACCCCGCAGCGGTCTCATCCTCTGCAAGAAGGAATTCGCCAAAGCCATTGATAAATCGGTCTTTCCCGGAATGCAGGGTGGCCCGCTCATGCACGTCATCGCGGCCAAGGCGGTCTGCTTCAAGGAGGCGGCGGCGCCGGAGTTCAAGGTCTACGCCCGGCGCGTGGTGGAGAACGCCAAGACGCTGGGAGCCGAGCTGACCGCCCGCGGCTACTCGCTCGTGACGGGCGGGACGGACAATCACCTCCTGCTCGTCGACCTGAAGAAGGCGGACTTCTCGGGAGCCGACGCGGAGACCGCGCTCCATCACGCGGGGATCACGGTGAACAAGAACGCGGTTCCCGACGATCCGCGTCCGCCGGCCGTCACCAGCGGCATTCGAATCGGAACCCCCGCCGTCACGACGCGCGGGCTCGGCACGGCCGAGATGAAGGTCCTCGCGGGGTGGATGGACGACGCCATCCGCGCGCGGGCCGACCACGCGGCGCTGGCCGCGATCCGGGCGAAGGTGACCGACCTCTGCTCCTCGTTCCCGCTTTATTCGAAACGGACGGCCTGACCCGAACGTAGTCCCGGACACCATGACCGAAGCCACCCTCGAAGAACGGACCGCTCGCGTACGCGCCGAGAGCGCCTTCGTCCCCATCCTCCTCGAAGCCGTGGAGCGCGTCATCGTGGGGCAGGGGACGATGGTCCGCCGGATCCTCACGGGGCTCCTCTCCGACGGGCACCTCCTCCTCGAGGGCGTTCCCGGACTGGCGAAGACGCTGGCGGTGAAGACCGTCGCCCAAGCGATCGACGCCGAGTTCCGCCGCATCCAGTTCACGCCCGACCTCCTGCCCGCCGACCTCACCGGGACGCTCGTCTTCGATCCGCGTGAAGGGTCGTTCGCGCCGAAGTTCGGACCCGTCTTCACGCAGATCCTCCTCGCCGACGAGATCAACCGCGCGCCCGCCAAGGTGCAGAGCGCGCTCCTCGAGGCGATGCAGGAGCGCCAGGTGACGATCGGCGACACGACCTATCCGCTCGACGGCCTCTTCTGGGTCCTCGCGACGCAGAATCCGATCGAGCAGGAGGGGACCTACCCGCTCCCCGAGGCCCAGATGGACCGCTTCCTCCTGAAGATCCGGGTCGGCTATCCGAGCCCCGAGGAGGAGACGGCCATCCTCGACCGGATGGGCGGAGAGCCGGTGCCCCCTCCGACGCCCGTCGTCCACGCCGACGCCATCCGCTCCGCGCGCCACACGGTGAACTCGGTCTACCTGGACGGCCGGATCCGCCGCTACATCGTCGATCTGGTCCACGCGACGCGCGAGCCGGAGCGCTTCGGCCTCGACCTGAGGCCCCTCATTCAGTTCGGCGCATCGCCGCGCGCCACGCTCGCCCTCGCCCGGGCCGGCCGCGCCAACGCGTTCCTCGACGGGCGCGCCTACGTGACCCCCGACGACGTGAAGGAACTGGCGCACGACGTCTTCCGCCATCGCATCCTCCTCACGTACGAGGCGGAGGCGGAGGGCGTCCCCGTGGACGAGATCACCCGCCGGATCCTGGCCCGCGTCGCGGTCCCGTGATCACCCCCGAACTCCTCGCGCAGGTCCGCCGGCTCACGATTCGGAGCCGCCGGGCGGTGGAGGAGGTCTTCTCGGGGGCCTACCGAAGCGCGTTCCGCGGCCAGGGACTCGAGTTCGCGGAGGTGCGCGAATACGTCCCCGGAGACGACATCCGCTCCATCGACTGGAACGTGACCGCGCGCGCGGGACGGCCGTTCGTGAAGCGCTTCGACGAGGAGCGTGAGCTGACCGTGATCGTCGCGCTCGATCTCTCCGGCTCGCTCTCGTTCGGAAGCCGCGCGCGGGCGAAACGCGACGCCGCGGCCGAGGCGGGGGCGCTCCTCGCCCTCGCCGCCGCGCGCAATCGCGACCGGGTGGGCCTCCTCCTCTTCACCGACCGGATCGAGCTCTACCTC
>DATIQI010000007.1:0-3031 GCA_035470985.1 Acidobacteriota bacterium | reverse complement strand
GAGCGGATGGTGGCAGGGATAATCAGGTCACGAAAACGGATGGTTCCCACTCGGCTGGTAATACCCACGGCACGCCGAATAAAGTCGACCAGTTGTTGATCTGTTAATTGGGACAAGCGGTGGATCGCGAACATCCCCGACACCACGCGCCTGACGTCGCTGGCCGACCGCCTCTTCGCGCGTTCGGAGGGGTAGCGGCGGCATACGAACGAGCGGCGGGCGGATTCCGGACCCCGGGCCGCCCGCCGCCGTTCGCGCCCGCGCGCCGAACGCGCGGAACCCCCCGCCTTACCGATACGCGTCCTTGATCCACCCCCACGACGTCTGGCTCACGGGCGTCGTGCAGCCGTTCGCGCCGGCGGGCGTCGGCGGGCAGCCCGTTCCCTTCGGCTCGCCGCTTCCCGTGTACTTGTTCAGCGCGTCGAAGAGGGCCCATCCGTCGCCGAAGCGGCCCGTCGCGCGGTCGGTCGCGCCCTCGATCGAGTTGTACGTCTTCTGGTCCGCCACGATCGTGTCGGCTTCCGTGACGCGGAAGAGGAAGACCGTGTCTCCCGCGTTGTTGAGGCTCAATCCGGTCACGGGCCGTCCCAGCGCCCTCTGCCATGCGACCGCGAACGTGCCGGTCACCAGCGCGACGTCTCCGGGCATGAGGAGCCCGGTCAGTCCGACCCGGATGGTCGAGTCGGCGTCGGCCACGCGATACGCGGCCAGGTCCACGGCCGCCGCGCCCGCGTTCCGCACCTCCAGCCACTCGTCCCCGCGCGAATCGAAGAGTCCGTCGCCGTCCCAGTCGCGCGCCGGACCCGCCAGGATCTCGTTCAGCACGAGCCCTCCGGCGGTCTGCGCTCGCGCCGGCGGCACGAACTTCATCGTCACCGCCAGCGCCGCGGCGAACACCACGATCCAAACCACCCACCCCCAAGAACGCACCATTCCCTCCTCCTTGCGGCTACGAGGTCGCGTCGGGGCGATGAATGAACGGCGTCGGGGCGCGGGGAGAGGAGGAGACAGGACCGCGGCGGGAGGGGCCGCGGGAGAACGACGGGTGACGCGGGGCTACGGCTCCCGGTGCCGGGTTCTCCAGACGGCGCGAGGCGCGCCCGCTTCGGGCTGAAGGCGCGGGAGGATCCAGAGCGCGGGGGCGAGGAGGAGCGCCGCGATCACGCCGCCCCATCCCGGATGCTGGAGGACCGCGGCCGCGCCGGGCGTATTCAGCCACGCGGCCAGGACGAGTGCCGAGAGGAGGGCGCCGCGCACCGATCCCAGGCCGAGGAACGCGACCGCCATGCCGGCGAAGCCGAGCGGAAAGGGCCAGCGCTCCAGCGCGACGGCGGGCTGCGTCCAGAGCTGGAGCGCGCCGGTCAGTCCCGCGCACGCGCCGCCCGCCGTGAGGAGCCAGAGCTGCACGCGCTCCACGTCCACGCCGGTCGCCGCGGCGGCGAAGGGGTTCGCGCCGACGGTCCGAACCAGGAATCCGCCGACCGCGTTTCGCAGGAAGTACGAGAAGAGGAATCCGATCGCGAGCGCGACCGACAGGAGAAGGATCCCCCACGTCAGGACGAACGCGGGCGGGAGTCCGAGGTTGGACGGAAGGCTGAGCGGCGCCCCGAGCGCGCCCAGATCGATGGTCAGCGACGCGGGCGTCACGCGGTCCACCACGAGCGATCGCGCCACGGGAACGAGCGCGGCGCTCAGAAGGAGCCCGCTCAGCATCTCGTGGATGGCGAACCGCTGCTTCAGCCACGCGATCAGGAGTCCCGTCGCGGCGCCGGCGGCGATCGCCGCGAGAAGCGCCAGGCCGACCCCCGCGCCCGGATCGGCGTAGCCCGCGCGCGCGATGGCGGCCGCCACGGAGGCGCCGACCAGGAACTGGGCGTGGATGCCGAGATTCACGAGGCCCCCGTGGAGCGGCAGGAGGAACGCGAGGCCGAGGAAGAGAAGGCCCGCCGAGACGAGGACGACGTCGCCCGTCCAGGGCGCCGCCCACGCCGCGGGATTCAGGTCCACCGTACCGAGCGCGAGCGCGTGGGTGCCGGCGAACAGGACGACCACCAGCACCGCGTTCGCCAGCATCGCGATCTTGCCGCCGCGACAGCGGCCCGGGAGGATCACGCCGCCTCCTTCGCGTCCGTCACGCCGCCGCTCCCGACATCTCGTCGATGATCATCTCGCGCGTGAGCGTCTCGGTGACCGGAATCCAGACGAGCTTCCCCGCCGTGAGGACCGCGAGGCGGTCGGCGACGCGCATCGCCTCCTCCGGCTCCTCGGTCAGCCAGAGGAGCGCGGTCCCGCGCTCGCACTGGAGAATGAGCGTCCGGCGGACGTACTCCTGCGCTTCGAGGGATAGACCCTGGCCCGGCGAGCGCACGACGAGCAGGCGCGGGTTGTGGATCACCTCCCGCGCGACGACCAGCCGCTGGCGCATGCCGAGATTCTGGTCGCCGAAGCGCGAATCGGCCTCGGCGTCGGGAATGTCGAAATCCTGGAGCGCGCGGACGGCGTTGCCCCGGATCGACTCGTGGCGGAGGTAACCCCCGCGCGCGAACGGAGGGCCGTGCGTCTGCCCGAGCGCGAGATTCTCCGCCACCGTGAATTCGGGAATGGTCTGGTCCCGCGCGTGGGGCGGATTCACGAACGTCATCCCCGATTCCACGCGAACGCGCCGCGGCGCCCGCGCGATGTCCTTGCCGAGGAACTGGATCACCCCGCCGTCGGGGCGCCGGCTCCCGAGGAGCGCGTCGTGGAGGAGGTTCAAGCCGTCGGCGGGCGCGCCGCAGACGGAGAGGACCTCGCCGGCGCTCACTTCGAACTCCAGCCCGGCCAGCGACGTCTCCCGGCCGCGGCCCTTCACGATCAGCCCCTCCACGCGGAGGAGCACGTCACCCGCGCTGTGCGGGCCGCTCGGCGTGCGGCGGATGCCGATCCCGCCCGTCCAGCGTTCGACCAGCGCGCCCTCGGTCACCGCGGTGGTCGAAAGCGTCACGGGCTCGGTCCCGCGCCAGAGGATCGGCACGCCGTCGGCGGCGGGATA
>DATIQI010000006.1:0-2387 GCA_035470985.1 Acidobacteriota bacterium | reverse complement strand
GGGGGTGTCTCGTGCGTCTCGTCCGGCGGCGATTCATCGGGTCGGCCCTCCGGGCCGTCTTCCTCTCCATCGCCGCGACGACGATGGCATCGGCCGCCGCCGCGATGCCCGAGGGCTACTTCGTCGACTCGACCCAGCTCCAGGAGGCTCGCCCGAGCTGGTTCGACTCACGCGGCGACGCCTACAGGTACTCCATCCGACGCGGTTTCTCGGACTCGATCTCGGGACGGTTGCTGGCGATCGCCGAGACCGTCTATCCGCCGCGCGACGTCCTCCTCCGGATCGCCTGGAACCGGAGCTGCGAGACCGGATCCGACACGGCCGGGGTGTCGCTCTGGTGGGTGGAAGGACCCGGCCTCCGGCGCGTCCCCTACGCCGTCACCGCGGGCGCGGTGAAGCACTACTCCGGGATCATCGACGACCTCCACGATCGCACGATCCTGCTTCCCGGCCAGCCCCATCCCTTCTCGGCCGAATTCCAGTACCGGGCCACGATCGCCGAGCGGGACAGCTTCGTCTGCCGCGGCACGATGTTCCGGGACGTCCACGTGGCGCACCTGGCGCTCGACTGGAGCTGGGACGACGGCGTCTTCTTCTCCCTGTTCGAAGCGCGCCGGACGGTCGTGCTCTCGCGGGACGGGGACGTCCTGGACGTGGACGGCGACGGGGGCGCGCACGAGGAGGTTTCCCTCTCGGGCGGCATCGGGCAGGGGAGGCGCGTGACGCGATTCCGGTGAGGTAGCCGCGCCAGGGCCGGCGCTACCGCAGCTCCTTCCAGAGCCGGTAGGGATCCACGAAGAGCGTGAATCCCTCGCGATTGAGGTCGTGCAGGAGGACCGATTGCGGGACGCTCGCGAAGTCGTAGCGGATGCCCGCCATCCTCCGGTACTGCAGCATGAGGCTCACCCCGTACGTATCGCCGTCGATCAGGGCGTCGTCCCACGTCTCGTGTCCGATCCGGCCGGCCACGATCCCCGCGACCACGATCTCCTGCCCCCTCCGCTTCGACCCCTCGTTCCCGATGTTCTCGCCGTCGTCGTAGTACTTCGCCGTCTCCCACGTCCCGCCCAGGGAGACGGTGGGCGAGAGGAAGTTCCAGATCCACTCGCCGGGATCGTGGGGCAGCTCCATCGTGATCCGGCCGGCGTATCCGAGGATTCGTTCCTCGACGATGGGGTCGCTGTCGTTCGGATCGATGTACGCGATCCGGTCGTCGCCGTAGTTTCGCTGGCTGAATCCGACGGAGCCGTCGAGCCGGAAGCGGAGGCCGCTCGCCCTGGCCTCGCCGTTCTCCGCCGTCTGGTCGAGCGGCGTGACCCGAAGCAGAAGCCCGCGGTCCCGCTCCTTCGCTTCGCCCCGGGCGGCCACGCCGCCGATCGATCCGAGCGCCGGGAAGAGATCGACCTCGACGGACTTCCACGAATGCCCGAGGGAGAGATCCGCGTATCGGCTCCAGCCGAGGCCGGGCTTCCCGAGAAGACGGAGCCCGTTGTCGAGGGCCTCCAGGACCTGGAGCCCCACCGAGAACTGATGGACTTCCTCGAAGGACGAGAAGACGCCGATGACGTTGCCGTCGGGATCGGTCACCTCGCCCTCCCCGTAATCGAGGCGCAAGTCCCCGACGGAACCGAAGGGCTTGCCCGCGATCGAGAGCCCGAGGCCGTAGGCGCCGAGCAGGAACCGCTTCGACGTGAAGTGCACGTCCTCGGCGAGGTCGGGGACGAGATGGGTGCGCCCGAACTGGAACCGCACGCCTTCCTGCGAGCCGAGGAGCGCGGGATTGGCCCAGTCGTTCGGCTCGTCGCCCCAGAAGACCGCGACGCCGGCCCGCCCCATGCCCGACGCGACGATGGATGGATCGATGAAGGTGGACTGCGCGCCGCTCGCGGACTGAGCGCGCCCTTCGAGCGGCAGGATGGAGGCGACGAGAAGGAAGGCGAGGGCGACGCGGTGCCGGGTGGCCACGGGATCCTCCCATGCGGATCGGCGGGATGGCCGGGTCGGGGAAGGCGAGTGCCGCCGAGAATCGTATCCTACAACCTCCCCGTCGCCAACTTCCGGTTCAGCTGGAGCACGCGCACGTCGGGGTCGACGACGACCGACGACGGCTCGAAGTCGCAGCGGATCGCGACCGTCGCCGTGGCCCCGGGCCCGAGACGAGCGGTGGCGCGCGCCTCGCGATAGTCGTTCTTTCCCTTCGCCCAGCGCTCGCCCGCGGTCGCCGCGATCTCGACCGGCATCGTGCCGGTCCCGCGATTCTCCACCGTCACCCTGACGTCGTACCCGCCGCCGGAGGCCGGTTCCTTCGTCGCGCGCGTGACGCGGAACTCGGGCATCGCCTTGCCCGCGAACCATTGCTCGGTGAAGGCGTCGTACGCCGCCGGATC
>DATIQI010000005.1:0-4995 GCA_035470985.1 Acidobacteriota bacterium | reverse complement strand
GTAAGTGTCGCTGCCTTTTACCTGCTGCCATTGGTCGTAACGGTGCTGAACAAAGAAATAGTCATCATTCTCAAGCGGTAAATTTTTTGTCCGCGCAAAAGTTTCTGCACCCTCGTCGTACGCGGGCATGTCGGGTCCCACCGAATCGAGGACCGTCGGCGGGTAGTAGGCGCCCGGTCCAGGGGGCACCCGGCCGCCCAGCAGCAATCGCGCGCCTCGCGCGACGCTTTGCTCGACTTGGCGGTGGAGTTCGTCGCGGAGATCCGCGCGGGCCATCGGTCCCAGGTCGGGCGCGGCGGGCCCCTCCGCGAGCGGGTCGCCGACTCGCTTCGCGCGCATGGCCGCGACGAACCGCTCGGTGAACGCCTCGCGCACCTTCTCCACCACGATGAAGCGCTTCGCCGCGATGCACGACTGGCCCGAGTTGATCAGGCGCGACGCCGCGCAGGTCGCGGCCGCCGCGTCGAGATCGGCGTCTTCCAAGACGACGTAGGGATCGCTGCCGCCGAGTTCCAGGACGCTCTTCTTCAACGCGCGGCCCGCCGCGGCCGCGACCGCGCGCCCCGCCGGGGCGCTGCCGGTCAGGGTCACCGCGCGCACTTCCGGTGCCGCGATCACGCCCTCGACCGCCGGTGCGGGAATCAGGAGCGTCGTGAACAAGCCGGCCGGAAGTCCCGCCTCGCGGAAGATCTCCTCGATCGCGAGCGCGCACCCCGAGACGTTCGACGCGTGCTTCAGGACGCAGGCGTTCCCCGCCATGAGCGCCGGCGCGGCGAAGCGGAAGACCTGCCAGTAGGGAAAGTTCCACGGCATCACGGCCAGCACGACGCCGAGCGGGCGGAACGCGACGAACGCGCGCGTCGCGTCGCGTCCCATCGAGACCGGCTCGGGCGCGAGATAACGCTCGGCGTGCTCCGCGTAGTGGTCGCAGACCGTCGCGCACTTCTCCGCCTCGGCGCGCCCCTGCGCGACCGGCTTCCCCATCTCGAGCGCCATCAACCGCGCGTCGCCGGCCGCCCGGGCGCGGAGCCGCGCCGCCGCCGCGCGCACGATCGCGGCGCGGTCGGCGAACGAGGCGCCGCGCCACTCCCGGAACGCGCGATCGGCCAAATCCAGGGCGGCGGAAACCGCCGCCGGCGCGGTTTCGGCGTACTCCCGAACGGTCTCTCCGGTCGCCGGATTCACGGATCGAAGCACCTGGCGCCTCCCCCAGGGGTCGGGTGACGGCCCGGAGGCCGCCGAAGACTCCCTGGAACTCTCATAATGGTAAGCATCTAAACCTGATGAACCGAGGGCCGAACCGTGGCAGAATGATCGCCCCGTGTTCCGGATGCAAGGCTCCGTGAGTCGCCCCTTCCGGGGTCTCGCGCGCCCTCCCCGGCTGGCACGGGCTTCGCTTGCAACCCAATGGACGCAAGCGACCTACAAGCATCGATCCGCGACAGGAGGCGGCCCAGGCCGCCGCTGAAAGAGAACGACGAAGACCGTATGGACCATCCGACCGACACCCCGAATCCGATGAGCCTCCCGTTCGTGGAGGCGCTCTACGCCGACTACCTTCGCGATCCCGCGTCGGTGCCCGACGAATGGCGCCGCCACTTCGACGCGATGCGCGAGACGAACGGCTTCTCGTCGCGCCCTCAGCTCGCGCCGTCGTTCCCGCGGCGGACGCTCTATGGGACGCCGCGATCGGCCGCCCGGAACGGCTCGGCCGTGAACCCTCTGCTTTTCGTCGCGGACGGAGCGGGCGCCCCGGCGGTGGCGGGCGGAGCGGGCCCATCGGCGACTCCGGCGCCCCCCGCGGCTCCGGCCGCCGGCGCCGCCCCCGCGCACGCGCGCGGCATCGGCGAGCAGGCCGCCTTCTCGCTCATGCAGACCTTCCGCGCGCGCGGCCACCAGGCCGCCGCGATCGATCCGCTGGGCGCGCCTCGCCCGGTGGTGCCCGATCTCGATCCCGAGTTCCACGGCTTCACGCGCGCCGACCTCGACCGTCCCGTGGACGCCGAGTTCGCGGGCGTCCGCGGCGGGACGCTGCGCGATCTCCTACGACGCCTGAACGAGACCTACTGCGGCACGATCGGGTGGCAGTACCGCCACATCCACGATCCGCGCGTGATCTCGTGGCTCCAGGAGCGGATCGAGCAGCCGGAGCACATCGTGCGGCTCACGCCGGATCAGAAGCGGCGCGTGCTCGAACGGCTCACCGCGGCCGCGGTCTTCGAGGATTTCATCCAGAAGAAGTACATCGGGTCGAAGTCGTTCTCCGTCGAGGGGAACGAGGCCCTGATTCCGCTCCTCGACACGGCCATCGAGCTGGCCGACCAAGACGGCCTGAGCGAGATCGTCATCGGCATGGCGCATCGCGGGCGGTTGAACGTCCTCTCCAACATCATGGGGAAGCCGGCGCGGCGGATCTTCCACGAGTTCAACGACTCGGACCCGGAGATGTGGACCGGGCGCGGAGACGTGAAGTACCACCTCGGCTACTCCTCCGACCGCGTGATGGCGACCGGACGGAAGCTCCACCTCTCGCTCTGCTTCAATCCGAGCCATCTGGAGTTCGTGAACCCGGTCGCGCTGGGGCGCATGCGCGCGAAGCAGGACCGGGTCGGCGACGCGAAGCGCGAGCGGGGCGCCGTCATCCTGATCCACGGCGACGCCGCGTTCGCGGGCGAGGGCGTGGTGCAGGAGACGCTGAACATGAGCCAGCTCCCCGCGTACCACACGGGCGGCACGCTCCACGTCATCGTGAACAACCAGATCGGCTTCACCACGCTGCCCCAGGAGGCGCGGTCGAGCCCCTACTCGTCCGACGTGGCGCGGCTCCTCCAGTCGCCGATCCTCCACGTGAACGGCGAGGACCCCGACGCGGTGATCCGCGTCGTCCGCCTCGCGATGGAGTTCCGGCGCGTCTGGCGCCGCGACGTCGTCATCGACCTCTACGGCTACCGCCGCCACGGCCACAACGAGGGTGACGAGCCGGCCTTCACGCAGCCGCTCCTCTACAAGGCGATCGCGGCGCGGAAGCCGATCCACGTGCTGTACGGGGAGCGGCTGGTCGCGGACGGCGTGGTGTCCGCCGAGGACGCGCAGGGAATGGCGCGCTCGATGCGCGATCACCTCGACGCCGAGCTGAAGGCGGCGCGCGACTCGAAGCCGCGCGTTCCGTCGGAGGCGCAGAGCGAGTTCTGGGGCCGCTTCCACGGCGGGCCCGACGCGTCGGTGCCCGACCCCGAGACGGGCGTGGAGCGGGCGCGGCTCCAGCGCTACCTCGACACGACGGCGCGTCTTCCCGAAGGTTTCCATCCCCATCCGAAGATCGTCCGCGCGCTCGACCTCCGCCGCCAGATGGCGCGCGGCGAGAAGCCGCTCGACTGGGCGGCCGCCGAGGCCGCCGCGTTCGCCTCGATCGTGGACGAGGGGCAGCGGATCCGCCTCACCGGCCAGGACTCGGAGCGCGGCACGTTCAGCCATCGCCACGCCGTCCTTCACGACGTCGAGAACGGAGCGACCCACACCGCGCTCGCGAACATCTCGCCCAAGCAGGCGCCGTTCGAGATCGCGAACAGTCCCTTGTCGGAGGCCGGGCCGGTCGGCTTCGAGTACGGCTACAGCCTGGAGTGGCCGGACGGTCTGGTGATTTGGGAGGCCCAGTTCGGCGACTTCGTGAACGTGGCGCAGGTCCTCATCGATCAGTTCCTCGCGAGCGGCGAGGTGAAGTGGCGCCGGCTCTCGGGGCTCACGCTCCTCCTGCCGCACGGATTCGAGGGAATGGGCTCCGAGCACTCGAGCGCGCGTTTGGAGCGCTTCCTCCATCTCGCCGCGCGCGACAATATCCAGATCACGTATCCCTCCACGCCCGCCCAGGTGTTCCACCTCCTGCGACGCCAGGTCGTACGGCCGTGGCGGAAGCCCTTGATCGTCCTGACGCCGAAGAGCCTGCTGCGAAATCCGGAGGCGGTCTCGCCGTTGGAGGAATTCGCGCAGGGACGCTTCCAGCGTCTGATGGGCGACTCGGACGTTCCGCCGGCGAAGACGAAGCAGATCTTGCTCTGCAGCGGGAAGCTCTTCTACGAGCTGGCCGCGGTGCGCCGCGAGCGGGGCCGGACCGACACCGCGATTCTCCGCGTCGAGCAGCTCTACCCCCTGTCGGACGCCGCGCTCGAGACGCTGCTTCAGCCGTACAAGTCCGGCCTCCCGGTCACCTGGGTGCAGGAAGAACCCGAGAACATGGGGGCGTGGCCCTACCTGCGCGCGCGCTTCGGCGCGACGCTCCTGGGCCGCCATCCCTTCTTCGTGGCCAGCCGGCCCGAGGCGGCGACGCCCGCTTCCGGCGCCGCGAGCAGCCACAAGATGGAGCAGGAGCGGCTCCTCGCCGCGGCGTTCAACGCGCCGCGCGCGCTCGGTTGAGCCGCCCGCCCGCGAACGACGACACGAAAGGATCGAGCATGTCGGTGGAGCTGAGAGTTCCCGAAGTCGGCGAGTCGATCACGGAAGTTCAGATCGGCGCGTGGCTGAAATCCGAGGGCGATCACGTGGAGCGCGACGAGGCGCTCGTCGAGATCGAGTCGGACAAGGCGACGCTGGAGCTTCCGGCTCCGGTGGCGGGAACGCTCTCCAAGGTGATCCACAAGCGCGGCGACATCGTGAAGGTGGGCGATCTGATCGCCGAGCTGACGGAGGGCGCGGCCGGAGGGAACGGCGCGAAGGCCGCGGCGCCCGCGAAGGCGGCGGCGAAGGCTCCCGCGGCGGCCCCCGAGGCGGCGGCCCCCGCGGCTACGGCCCCCGCGGCGGCTCCCAAGACCACGGCGCCCGCCCCGGCACCGGCCGCTCCCGCAGGCGCTCCCGCCCGCGTCATGCCCGCCGCCCAGCGCGCGCTCGCCGACGCCGGGCTCGCCGCCGGCGAGGTCCGCGCGACCGGCCCCGGCGGCCGCCTCCTCAAAGAGGACGTGATGGCCCACGTCGCCTCCATGGGCGCGAAGCCCGCGGCGCAGC
>DATIQI010000004.1:0-7742 GCA_035470985.1 Acidobacteriota bacterium | reverse complement strand
GCCCGGGACCGCGATCCGAATTGGAGACGAAGATCCTCCGTGTTTCCGCGCGTATCGAGGTCGACGCGGCGCGCCTGGCCCTCCAGGCGAAGCGGCCCGATCTGGCGCTCGAGCGCTGCCGCGCCTTCGCGAAGCTCGCGGAGGGCGACACGGCGTCCACGCGCCAGGCCGACATCATGATCGCGGGATCGCTCCGCGCGATGGGACGCCACGAGGAAGCGATCGAGAGCATGAAGGGGATCATGCGCCGCTATCCGCCGCGGCCGCCCGATTCGACCGGCGTGGAGGACTTCGTGCTGAGTCTCCCCGAGGTGATCCGAGACATCCGGCGCGACATGGGGGACGAGGCGGGCGTGGCGCGCGAGCTGGAGGAAGGGGAGCGCTACTACGACACGATCCTGAACGCGAAGCCGATCGACCCGCGGCTCGAGGCCCAGGTGCGCACGCGCCTGATCCGGACGCATCTCGTGCGCGGGAACAACGAACGCGCGCTGCAGGGAATCGAGGCTCTCGAAGCGCTCGTCGTGCGCGACGCCACCCTGGCGCCGCTCATCCCCGAGGTGCGCTACACGCGCGCGAAACTGGTCGCGGCGACCGGACGCGACGTGGCGGCGAACATCGCGCTCCTCGAGCGCGTGGCGCTCGATTTCCCCGCGTCGCCGGCGGCGGCGCCCGCGCTCTTCGACGCCGCGACGCTGTACGAGCAGAGCGGCCGGCTCGAGGAGGCCGTCCGCGCGTACGAGGCGGTGGCGTCGCGCTACCCGGCGAACCGGGACATGGCGGCGACCTCGAACGTGCACGTGGCGCTGATCGAGGAGCGGCGCGGCAATTGGCCCGCCGCGAAGTCGATTCTCGAGTCGGTTCCGACGAAGTATCCGCGGACGCTCGCGGCCGCGAACGCGCCGATGCTGATCGTGGAACACTACGGGCGGGTCGGCGACGCGGCGGGCTTCAGGGCCGCGCTCCGGCGCGGAGCGGAGGTCTACGACCAGATGATCGGGAGCGACAGCACCTCGGCGGTGACCGCCGCCCTCAGGTGGAACAAGTTCCGATGCCTGGCGGGGTTGGACGAGACCCAGGCCGCCTTCCGGGTCGTCGATCTGATGATCCGCCAGCATCCCGACAACCCGAACACCGCGTCGGCGCTGTGGACAGCGGCTAACTTCGCTGAGAAGAAGGGTTTGAAGCCCTTGGCCACCGCCTACTACCGGAGGCTCGTCCAGAGCTTCCCGGACCGCCAGGAAGGGGCCGCGGCACGGCGGAAACTCGCCTCGGGCGCCTGACCCGGGCATTTCTGCCGGACGGCCGGAAATCTGTCGCAAAACGCAGTTTCCGCTTGGCGTCGAATTGCCATCTGCGGTATACTCTTTTCACGTGGGAGTGAGACGGGCATTTGGACGACTCACGTCCAAGTGCGTCGGTGAGGCCGGCCCGATTGGCCGGCAGTCAGTAGTACTCAACTTGGGGGGTCGCATGGTTCGTAAGTTTCTGACTGTTGCTGTTCTCGCCCTCGGGATTCTCGGCGCGGCCAACGCGTACGCGATCCCGGATCTCCAGTTGTACATCGAGGGCGCCACGTACGACGCCACCACGGAGACGTGGGTTCTCGCGAACGCCAGCGGCGAGTTCAAGCTCTGGGTCATCGCGAGTGGTGTGTCCGACGTGAAGCTCGCCGCGGCGGTTCTTTCGTCCGAGACGGGCACGATCGACCTCACGCCGACGACGACCGGCGGCCTCGGTGGTTTCACCGATCCGTCGACGCCCGGCGCTCCGACCTACGACGGTCTCAGCGCTGACGGCGCCATCCCGCAGCTGGGCGATCTGAGCTACCTCCCGACGCACGGCATCTACGGAGCGGGCACCAAGTTCCACCAGTGGCACCTCGGCGACATGCTCGGCACCGATTCGCCGATCGCGGACTTCATCACGTCGTTCCCGACGCCGACCGCGCAGATGGGCCAGATCAACGTCTACACCGTGGCGTTCACGGGCTACTCGAAGATTCACGTCGACGCCTACAACCACACAGTTCGTGGCGCGAACGATCTGTACAGCTTCGCTCCGTTCTCGCATGACGGCGAGGGTGGCGGTTCGGGCGGTTCGGGTGGTTCCGGCGGTTCGGGCGGCAGCGGTGGTTCGGGCGGCAGCGTTCCCGAGCCGGCGACGGCCCTGCTCTTCGGCGGCGGCCTCCTCGGTCTCTGGGCTGCGCGTCGCAAGAACTAAGCAGCCGGCAACACAGGTAATCCCGAGTGGGGGGTGCGCAAGCACCTCCCACTTGTTTTTTCTCCCCCGGCGCCCCGGAAGCGACGCCCTTCCTTGACGCTCCGCGAGCCCCTGTGATACCCTTCTTGAAAGCCGGTATTCCCATGAAATCAATGAACTTATATAACCAATGGGGGCGGCCTTGAAGGAATATCAGCCGAACCGCATCCGCAACGTAGCGCTCGTCTCGCAGCACGGAACGGGCAAGACCACGCTGACCGAGGCCATTCTCTTCCGGACGAAAGCGATCGCCCGTCAGGGGAAGATCGAGGACGGCTCCACGGCCCTCGATTTCACGCCCGAGGAGCAGCACCGGAAGATCTCCATCAGCCTCGGACTCGCGCCGGTCGAATGGAGAGATCACAAGATCAACCTCATCGACACGCCCGGCTACGCCGACTTCGTCGGCGATCTCGTCTCCGGGCTCGCCGCGGCCGACTCCGCGATCCTCTGCCTGAAGGCGCCCGCCGGCATCGAGGCGGTGACGGAAGCGATCTGGGAGCGCGTGGAGGAGCGCGCGTGCCCGGTGCTCTGCGCCGTGACCCAGATGGAGAAGGAGCACGCCTCCTTCTCGAAGACGATCCACGCCGCCACGGACCGGCTGGGGAGGCGCTTCGTCGCGATCGCTTGGCCGATCGGCGAAGGAGACAAGTTCCGCGGCTACGTCGATCTCGCGGCGAACAAGGCCTACCTCTTCGAGAAGGACGGGAGCGCGAAGGAAGCGCCGATCCCGAGCGAGCTGGAGGCGCAGGCGAAGGAAGCCCGCTCGGCGCTCGTGGACGCCGCGGCCGAGGCGGACGACATGCTCCTCGAGAAATTCCTCGGCGGCGAGGATCTCACCGTGGAGGAGATCCACACGGGACTCCGCGAAGGCGTGCTCCACCGCTCCTTCGTTCCGGCCCTCCCGGTGGCGGCCGTTCCGCTCCTCGGCCTGGACCATCTGCTCGACACCATCCTCGACCTCCTGCCGTCCCCCGCGGACTTCGCGGCGGTGACCGGCACGAAGCCCGGGAGCGAGGAGAAGGTGGAGTTCAAGCCCGAGCCCGGAAACTCCATCGCCGCGCTCGTCTTCAAGACGAGCGGCGAAGGGCAGGCGGGCGATCTCTCCTTCATCCGTGTCTTCTCGGGGGCCCTGGTCCACGGGAAGGAAGTCTTCAACTCCAGCGCGCAGCGCGGCGAGAAGATCGGCCAGCTCTACGTGATGCTGGGGAAGGAGCGGAAGGACACGCACCAGATCCCGACCGGCGACATCGGCGCCGCCGTGAAACTGCGCGAGACGCACACGGGCCAGACGCTCTGCGACAAGGGACACCCCATCGTCCTGAAGGGCATTCCGTTCCCCGGCGCGGCCCACGAGGTGGCGATCACGCCGAAGAACAAGGGCGAGGACGAGAAGGTCGGCTCGGGGCTCCACCGGCTCCGCGAGGAGGATCCCACGCTCCACGTCCGCGTGGAGGGGGAGCTGCACCAGACGATCCTCTCGGGCATGGGCGACCTCCATCTCGACGTGGCGATCGAGAAGCTCGACCGCCGCTTCCACGTGGGCGTGGTGACGTCGAAACCGCGCATTCCGTACCGGGAGACGATCCGCAAGCCGATCTCGAAGCAGGGCCGCCACAAGAAGCAGACGGGCGGCCGCGGGCAGTTCGGCGACGTGCACGTGAAGTTCGAGCCGCTGAAGCCGGGCGAGGGATTCCAGTTCGTGGACGAGGTCGTGGGCGGCGCGGTGCCGCGCAACTTCATCCCGGCGGTGGAGAAGGGGATCGCCGAGGCGCTCCACGAGGGCGTGCTGGCGGGCTACCCGGTCGTCGATTTCCGCGCGACCCTCTACGACGGGTCGTACCACACGGTGGACTCGTCGGAAATGGCGTTCAAGATCGCGGGCGCCCTGGCGTTCCGCGAGGCGTGCCGCGAAGCGAGCCCGGTCCTCCTCGAGCCGATCGTGGAGATCGAGGTGCACGCGCCCAAGGATTACGTTGGATCGGTCACCGGCGATCTCTCCTCCAAGCGGGGGAAGATCCTCGGCATGGCCTCCGAGGTGCGCTACGACGTCATCCGCGCGCTCGTGCCCCAGGCGGAGCTCTACAAGTACTCGACCCACCTGCGCTCCCTGACGCAGGGACGGGCGTCGTTCCGGACCAAGTTCTCGCACTACGAGGAGGTCCCGCGCGAGCTCGCCGACAAGGTGATCAGCCAGGCCAAGGCCGACAAGGAGGCCATGGCCCAGGCCTGACCGCCTGACCCGCCGGAACGGGAGTGTTCATGCATCGTCGCTTCGCATCGCCCGCATCCATGGTTCGTCGCGCCCTCGTGGCGCTCGTCGCGGCGTGCTCGCTCGGGAGCGCTCCGGCCGCCCCGGCCGCGCCGGCGCGCACGGAGCCGCACGACCGCTACGCGCCCCCGGCGCCGCGGCCCGCCGATCCGCTCTCGACGCGCGCCGTGGAGCGGCTCCGCGCCGAGGGACGCGCGGTGCTCTGGGTGACGTTCCGGGACAAGGGCGAGCGCGACGAGCGCTCCTTCGCCGCGGCCGTTCGCGGCGCGGGCGAGGGGGTCGGCGCCAAGGCCCGGGCGCGGCGGGCGCGCGAAACCGGCGGCCGCTTCGTGCCCGACTGGTACGACGTTCCGGTCGTCGCCTCCTACGTGGAGGGCGTCGTCTCGACGGGCGCCGCGCTTCGCCACGTCTCCCGCTGGTTCAACGCCGTGACGGTGGAGGCCGACGAGGCCGCCGCGCGGAGGATCGCCACCCTCCCGTTCGTCCAGACCGTGGAAGCCGCCCGGAAATCGAAGGGGACGAAGCCGATCGAGGAGGGCGCGTCGCGCACGTGGACCCCTCCGGCGGGCTACGCGCCGCGCATCCCGACCGGAGGCGCGACCGGCGCCGATCAGGATGCCGCGGCCGGCGCCCTCTCGCACCCGATTCCCGACGACTACGGCTCGGCCACGGGCCAGCTCTCCTCCATCAACGTTCCCGCGGCCCACGACTCGGGATACACGGGCGCGGGCGTCATCGTCTCCATGCTCGACACCGGCTACGACGAGGCGCACGCCTCGCTCTCGCCCTTGAAGAAGATCGCCGAGTGGGACTTCATCCAGCACGACGCCGAGACGGCGAACCAGGCGGGCGACGTGAGCTCGCAGTGGGGGCACGGCACCGGGACCTGGTCCACGCTGGGAGGCTACTGGCCCGGGGTCCTCGTCGGGCCGGCCTTCAACGCCTCCTTCTTCATCGCCAAGACCGAGTACGTCCCCACCGAGACGCACGTCGAGGAGGACAACTGGGTCGCGGCGGCCGAGTTCGCGGACTCGATCGGCGCCGACGTCATCTCCTCATCCCTCGGCTACTCCGACTTCGATCCCGCCGGGACCGGGGGGGGCGACTACGGCAAGCAGCAGATGGACGGCCGCACGTCGATCGTCACGCTCGGCGCGGTCGTCGCCCATCGGCGCGGCATCGTGGTCTGCAACTCGATGGGGAACGAGGGCTCGGGCGGCGCGACCAGCGTGACCTGTCCCGCCGACGCCGACAGCATCCTCTCGGTGGGCGCGGTGGACGCCAACAATCTGATCGCCGGATACTCCTCGCGCGGCCCGACGTGGGACGGCCGGATCAAACCCGAGGTCGTGGCACAAGGTACCGGCACCTGGTGGGCCATCGCCGGCGCGCCCTTCTCCACGGGGACCGCGAGCGGCACGTCGCTCTCCTGCCCGCTCGTCGGCGGCGTCGCGGCGCTCGTGCGCGAGGCGCATCCCGAGTGGACCGTCTATCAGATCCGCCAGGCGCTGAAGGAGACGGCGGACCGGGCGGCGACTCCCGACAACAATTACGGCTGGGGACGGATCAACGCGAAGACCGCCATCTACAATTCGTCGCTCGGAGGGCCGATCCATCCCTATCCCTTCAATCTGGTCTCGCCGGCGCACAACGCGGCGATCACGTCGGTCCCCGTCACGATGGTCTGGAGGCGCGCGCGCGATCCCCAGTTCGGCGAGGCGATCACGTACGAGGTGACGCTCTGCACGGTGACCGCGCCGGCCCAGTGCGTCTTCACGACCACCACGGCCGACTCCCAGCTCCTCCTTCCCTACAAGCTCCAGTCGAGCACGACGTACGAGTGGTGGATCACGGCGAAGGATCCGCTGAACCACCGCCGCGACAGCCGCGACCGCTACCGCTTCACCACCGGCACTGTGACCGGCGCGACCGTCACCGGGGCCCCGCCGGCGGCCCCGAAGGTGCTGCTGGCCCAGAGCCGCCCCAACCCGGTCTCGGGCGGGGCGACCATCGATTTCACGCTGGAGGGTCCCGCGGGCGTCGTCCCGGCGACGCTCCGGCTCTTCGACGCGCGCGGTCGCCTGATCCGGACCATCATGGAAGGGCAGGAACTCGTGGTGCCGCACCGCTGCTCGGTCACGTGGGACGGCGCCGACGATCGGGGCCGTCTCGTGCCGTCGGGAATCTACTACTACCAGATGGAAGTCGCGGGGCTGCGCTCGGCGAAGCGCCTCGTCGTCGTCCGCTAGTCCGGCGCCGGCCCGCCGCGGCGGACCGGGCCCAGAGGAGCCAGCATGTCGGGTCATTCGAAATGGGCGACCATCAAGCGCAAGAAGGCCGCCATTGACGCGAAGCGCGGGAAGGTCTTCACGAAGTACATCAAGGAGATCATCGTCGCCGCGCGCGCTGGCGGGGGGGACCAGAACGCGAATCCGCGGCTTCGGACCGCGGTCGCCGGCGCCAAGTCGGTGAACATGCCGGCGGACAATATCGAGCGGGCCATCAAGAAGGGGACCGGCGAGCTGGAGGGCGTGAACTACGAGGAGGTCTCCTACGAGGGCTACGGCCCCGGCGGAATCGCCATCCTCATGGACTCGCTCACCGACAACCGGAACCGCACCACCGGCGAGCTGCGCCACATCCTCACGAAGCACGGCGGCCGCATGGCCGAGGCGGGCTCGGTCCAGTGGATGTTCAGCGCGAAGGGCCTCCTCACGGTGCCGAAGCGGGCCGCGACCGAGGAGGCGCTCTTCGAGATCGTCCTCGACGCGGGCGCGGAGGACGTGGGGACCGACGATCCCGAGGTCTACGAGGTCACGTCGCCGCTCTCCCATTTCGAAGCGGTGAAGGCCGCTCTGGCGGGGAAGGGAATCGAAACCGCGTCGGCCGAACTCACCAAGGTGCCGCAGAACACGATCACGCTCAGCGAGCAGGACGCGGGGCAGGCCTTGAAGCTCATGGAGATGCTCGAGGATCATGACGACGTCCAGCGGCTCTTCACGAACCTCGATATTTCGGACGAAACGCTCTCGCGCCTCGAGTCCTGAGCCGGCTCCGGATCGGGCGCCGGCCGCGTCCCGGTCGCTGGTGGTTAGGATGGCGATTTTCATGGTGGTTGATTGGGTTGATTGGGTTGATTGGTTGATTGGTTGATTGGGTTTCGGGTAATCAACTTAATCAACTAATAAACTAATCAACCATTATACTT
>DATIQI010000003.1:0-4213 GCA_035470985.1 Acidobacteriota bacterium | reverse complement strand
GCGCTACACGCTGCGGGCCACGCGGGTGGGCTACCGCGAGGTCAACACGCCGCCGCTGGACGTGCTCACCACGGGGCGCCGACCATGACCGCGCCCGATACCGTGTCGGCGCGCGAAGGGGAGCCGGTCGACTTCGACGCGGTGGTCGGGGATCCCGACGGCGAATTCGCCTCCTTCAGCGGCCTCGGACTCCCGGACGGCGCCACGTTCGTGGACGGCATGAACAATATCGGTCGCTTCCTCTGGCTCCCGCGCTACGACCAGGCCGGCGACTACTCCGTGACGCTTCGCGCCGACGACGGCGCGGGCGGCTCGGCCGAGCGGCGCGTCGGAATCGGCGTGGCGAACGAGGACGGGGCCATCGCGGTCTCGCAGCCCTTCGACATGGAGCTGGGCGAAGGCTCGGTCCAGGAGCAGACGATCCACGCCGTGGACGCGAGCGGCGATCCGATCGCCTTCACGCTCGCCGCGGGTCCCGCGTACGCGTCGGTCTCGTCGGCGGACGCGGGGACGGGGACCGCGCAGGGCGTCGTCCGGCTCGCCCCCGGATTCGACGACGCGGGCGAAGCGGACGTGACGGTTCGCGCCTCGGACGGCGTTCTCACGGCCGAGCGGACGTTCCACGTCGCGGTCGCCGACCAGCCGCCCGGCGCGCCGCCCGACGGACCTCCCTTCGCGCCGCCCTTCCAGACGGTCCTGACCGCGCAGACGCCCCACACCGTCACCGCGGCCGACGTGAACGCCGACGGCCATCTCGATCTCCTCGTCGCGGCTCTCGGATCGAACATGGTCTCGGTCTTCCTGGCCGTCGGGGACGGCACCTTCGAGATGCGGCGCGACTATCCGACCGCGGTCCGCCCGCACACGGTCGTCGCGCGCGACCTGAACGGAGACGGCATCCTGGATCTGACGCTCTCCAACATCGGCTCGAACTCGGTCTCCACCATGCTCGGCTTGGGCGGCGGCACGTTCGGAACGCGCCGCGACTTCCCGCTCGGCGGCTCGCCCGTCTTCGCGGGCGTCGGCGAGTTCGACGGCGACGGCGTCCTCGACATCGTGGCCACCAACCAGACGATCGGCGCGCTCATGTTCCTCCACGGAAACGGCGACGGGACCTTCGGCGTCGCCGTCCCGTTCGCGGCCGACGCGGGCTCGCACGGCCTGGCCATCGCCGATCTGAACGCCGACGGGAAGCTCGACGTCGTCCTGGCCAACGACGTGGCGCACACGGCGTCGGTCCATCTCGGCCGCGGCGACGGCACGTTCGATCCCGCCCACGTCCTCCACGTCGGGGAGCCCCACACCGTGGCGATCGGCGACGCGAACGGCGACGGGCGGCTCGACATCGTGGCGTCCAACTACCACGACGGCACGGTCACGATCCTCCACGGGAACGGCGACGGCACCTTCGTCGAGGGGCCGACGTTCGCGACCGGCGTGGACGCGCACGCCTCGACGCTCGCCGACGTGGACGGAGACGGGAAGACCGACCTGATCGTCGTGAACCAGGGCTCCGGGACCGCGTCCTTCTTCATGGGCCTCGGCGGCGGCGGCTTCGCTCCGAAGCTGGACTACGCCGTCGGCTCGGGCGCCCACTCGATCTCGGTGGCCGACATGGACAAGGACGGCGGGCCGGACGTGCTCGTCTCGTGCATCTTCGCGAACACGGTCCGGATCCTGAAGAACCAGCGCCCCGCGCCGGTGCCGGCGGCCGCGTGGCCGGGGCCCGAAGACCGGATCCTGATCCTCCGCGCCGAGAAGCCGGCGTGGACGCTCTACGTCGAACGGGCCGAGGGGGGCGGATTGGCCGACGCGTTCGATCCGGTCGCCATCGTCCCGGGATCGGTGAAGCTCCGGTCGCAGGGCACCGGCTCGATCTCCGAGATCGCGGCGGTGGAGGGGAAGGGATCGGCGATCACCGATCGCGACCGGGACGGGTTGCCGGAAGCGGCGCTCTCCTTCGCGCGCGCCGATCTGCGGCGCCTCTTCGACGGTCTCCGAGGTCGCCACGACGTCGCCGTGCAGGCGACGGGTCAGCTCGAAAGCGGGAGACGCTTCCGCGCCGACGCCACGATCCCGATTCTCGCGGCGGGTCCGCCGGGGCAGGATCCGGTCACGGTCGCGCCGAATCCTCTGAACCCCACGGGCGCCGTCTCCTTCAGCACGCGAACGGCCGGTCCCGCGCGCGTGACGGTGGTGGACGTGCAGGGGCGGAAGGTGGCGACGCTTCTGGAGTCGTCGATGCTGGCGGCGGGCGATCACAGCCTGACGCTCCGCGCCGATCGGCGGCTCGCGTCGGGGATCTACTTCGTGCGGGTGGAAACCTCGGACGGGGTCCGCTCGGCGCGCTTCACTCTGCTGAAGTAAGAGGGACGGGCCGGGAGCTTCGGCACCGGGCAGTGCGCGCACGCGACGCGCTCCTTGTGGGCGCGGCGCGCGCGCCGCACCAGCCACCACGCGGCGAGCGCCACCACCGCCACGGCCGCGATCTCCTGCCAGCCGAATCCGCTCATCCGATCCCCCATCCCAGCGCGCGTCCCCCCTGGAAGACGGCGAACGACGCGATCCACGCCAGCACGTTCATGGAGACGAGCATGAGAAGCGGCCACGTCCAGGTCCCGGTCTCGCGTCGGACGACGGCGACCGTGGACATGCACTGACAGGCGAGGGCGAAGAAGACCATGAGGCTCACGCCCGTCAGAGGCGGATAGGCGGCGCGTCCCGTGGCGGGATCCTTCGCGTCGCGCATCGCCTGGCGGAGCGACACCGCGTTCTCGTCGGCGTTCCCCATGTTCCAGACGGTGGCCATGGTCGAGACCATCACCTCCCGCGCGGCGAACGACGTGACGAGCCCGATCCCGATCTTCCAGTCGAAGCCGAGCGGCTCGATCGCCGGCTCGAGCGCGCGGCCGATCCGCCCGGCGAACGAATGGCGGAGCGACGAGCCCGCGGCCTCGTGGCGAAGCGCGCCGGCCGCGACCTCGTCGCCCGACCGCTCGGCGACGACCAGCCGCTCCTCGATGGCGCGCGTTTCGGGCGCGCCGCCGGGATAGGAGGCGAGGAACCAGAGCACGGCGGACACCGCGACGATGATCGTCCCCGCCTTCTTCACGAACTCGAGCGACTGGCTCCGGATGGTGGCGAAGAGGCCGCGCCACGCGGGCGTGCGGTACGGCGGCAGCTCCATCACGCTCGAAGCGCGCGGGCCGCGGAGCACGGTGCGGCGGAGCGCCCAGGCCGTCACGAACGCGACGGCGATCCCGAACGCGTAGAGGAGGAAGAGGACGAGCCCGGGGAGGCTGAGCGGTCCCCAGCCGAGGTTCGGAATGAACGCGCCGATCAGGAGCGCGTAGACGGGGAGCCGCGCGCTGCACGACATGAAGGGCGCCACGAAGATCGTGGCGAGCCGGTCGCGGCGGTTCTCGATGGTGCGCGTGGCGAGGATGCCCGGGATGGCGCAGGCGAACGAGGAGAGGAGCGGCAGGAAGGCGCGGCCCGGAAGCCCCACCGCGCCCATCAGGCGGTCGAGGATGAAGGCCGCGCGCGCCAGGTAGCCCGTGTCCTCGAGGAGGCCGATGAAGAGGAAGAGGAGCGCGATCTGGGGCAGGAACGAGAGGACCGTCCCCGCGCCCGCCAGGATGCCGTCCACGAGAAGCGAGCGGAAGGGACCCGGCGGAAGCGCCGTCGTGATCCCCGCGCCCGCCCAGGCGACGCCCCGCTCGATCAGATCCATGATCGGCTGCGCGCCGGCGTAGATCGCCTGGAAGATGACGCCCATCACGACCGCGAAGAGAATGGGGCCGAAGATCCGGTGCGTGACGATCCGATCGACGCGGCGGCGGACCGGATCGGCGCTCGTCACCTTCCGCGTCGCGGCGGCCAGCATCCGCTCCACCGCGTCGTAGCCGCGCGCGGCCTCGCCGGCGCGCCAATCGGGGTCGTGCTGGTCGAGCCGCTCGCGGTGCGCCCGCGCCTGGTCCGCCACGGTGGGAGCGACGCGCCGCGCCAGCGCGTCGCTCTCGTCGCAGAGGAAGGCCCACGCGATCCGTTCGGCCTCGATCCCGGTGGAGACTCCTTGCTCGGACAGGTTCGCCGCGAGCGCGCGGACCTCCGACGCGATGGCGGGAGGGTGCGCGAGGAGCGGCGCCGCGGGCGCCGCGATCGCGCCCTCCAGCGCGGCGCGGACCGCGTCCACGCCCTCGCTCGTCCGGCC
>DATIQI010000002.1:0-1999 GCA_035470985.1 Acidobacteriota bacterium | reverse complement strand
CCTCGCCGCGATCGTCGCGGTCGAACAGCGCGAGCCAGACGTCGCGCGCCACGCCGAGGAGGATCGTGAGCAGGGAGCCGGCGGCCGCCGGGGCGTCGCGCACCACCGCCGGGATCTGCGGCGCGACCTGCCCGTGCTCCTCCTCGATCGTCCCCGCCGCGTCCTTCGCCGGGATCACCGCCATCGCCTTCACCCGTCCGTCTCGCCCCGGCGCCCCGGGCCCGCGGCCGCCCAGTCGAACCACTGGGTGGGATGCGCGCGGACATGATCGTCGAAGAAGCGCTGGAGTCTCGCCGCGCCCTGCGCGAGCGAAAGCCCGTCCCGGCGCGGTCCGAGCGTGAAGGGCTCGAGGAAGCGAACGTGGAGCGCGCCGTCGGCGCCGCGCCAGGAAACGCCGGCGAGGACGCGCGCGCCCGCCCGCCGCGCGAGGAGGAGCGGCGCGCGGTCGATCGGCACGGAGCCTTCCAGTCCGTCCACGCGTCTCCGCGGCGCGCAGGCCCGGTCGGCGAGCGCGGCGATCCAGCCGCCCGCGCGGAGCGTCGCGAGCGCCGACGAAGCGGCGGAGCCGGCGGTGAGCGTTCGGATGCCGGCCGCCGCGCGCCGGCCCCGGAAGAACCGTTCGACCGCCGCGGAGCGATGCGGTGCGGCCAGCGCGCCGAGCGGACCGACCTCGCGCGCCAGCCAGCCGAGCGCCAGCTCCCAGGGCCCGAAGTGCCCGCTCACGACGAGCGTCGGCATCCCCTCCGCGCGGGCGCGGTCGAGGATGGAACGGGTCCGCTCGTCGATGGAGATGCGCGGCGCGTCCGCCGCGCGACGCTCGGCGCGGAGGAAATCGCGAACGGCGCGGGCGAAGGCGCGGTAGGTCTCGCGCGCGCCGGCGCCGGGCCGTTCGGGTTCGGCGGCGTTCGCGGCCGGCGCGGCCGCGCGCGGAAGCGAGGCGAGCCGGCGCGTCACGGCGCGCGCCGTGCGCGGATGGGTCAGGACGTAGAGATCGGCCACCGACGCGGCCAGGGCGTCGGTCAGGGCGAGCGGGAGGCGGCGGGCCAGCCAGCCGGCGGCGCGGTATCCCCAGTCGGTCACTCGATCCCTCGTGTGCGGTGGCGGCGCGGCCGCTCTCGGCGCGAAACGACGTCGCCCCGGAGCCTTGGCCCCGGGGCGGGACGTGAAACGAAATGGTCGGGGCGACAGGATTTGAACCTGCGACCACCTCCACCCCAAGGAGGTGCGCTACCGGGCTGCGCTACGCCCCGACCTTCTTGGTCATGGAGTCGGCGTACGGGCCCTATCGTAGCGGGTCCGAACCCGACGGGCAAGACCCAGGCTCAGCGGGCGCGACGCTTGCGGCCGCGCGGCATCGGCGCGGCGCCGCGCAGCTGATCGAGGAGCGCCTCCATGTCGTCGCGGAGCCCTCGGATCGCCTCCTCGCGATCGAGGCGCGCGAACGGGATCGCCACCTGCTCCTTCTCCGTCGCGCGATCGTCGAGGATCTTCCGCTTCGCTCCCTCGATCGTGAAGCGCTGGTCGTACAGCAGCTCGCGGATGTCGAAGAGGATCTCGACGTCGCGCTTCCGGTACATGCGGGCGCCGCCCCGTCCCTTTCGCGGCTTCAGCGTCTTGAACTGGGTCTCCCAGTACCGGAGCACGTGCGGCTTCACGCCGACCAGGTCGCTGACCTCGCTGATGGAATAGTAGAGTTTGCCCTGGGGTAGCGACTTCACGGGGCCCTCCTCGCGCGGCGATCCGCTTCGGGTTTCAGGTCGCGGGTCAGGAGCTCGCGCAGCGCGGCGCGCGCGCTCTTGCCCTCGAAGAGAATGGCGTGCACTTGTTCCGCGATCGGCAATTCGACGTGATGGCGCCGCGCCAGCTCCACCGCGGCTTCGCACGTGCCGACGCCTTCGGCGACCATCGGCGACGATGCGAGCGCCTCGGCGAGCGTGGCGCCGCGTCCGACGGCTTCGCCCAGCCGCCGGTTGCGGCTGTGGCGGCTGGTGGCGGTGGC
>DATIQI010000001.1:0-4518 GCA_035470985.1 Acidobacteriota bacterium | reverse complement strand
ATCATAGCGCAATCATGAGCCGGGATCGCCTTCGGACCCTCGAGATCGCCGCCGACATCCGCGACGCCTCCACGCTTCCCGCGTGGGTCTACGCCGACGCCGACGTCCACGCGGCGTCGCGCGAGCGGATCTTCGCCGCCTCGTGGCAGTTCGTCGCGGACGAGCGCCGCCTGCGGCTTCCCGGACAAGTCCATCCCTTCACGCTTCTCGAAGGCTGCCTCGACGAGCCGCTCCTCTTCACGCGGGACGCCGAGGATCGCCTCCACTGCCTCTCCAACGTCTGCACCCACCGCGGCAATCTCGTCTGCGAGGGCGACGGCGTCGAGAAGGCCCTTCGCTGCCGCTACCACGGGCGCCGCTTCACGCTCGACGGCCGCTTCCACGCCATGCCCGAGTTCGAGGAGGCGCGCGGCTTTCCGTCGGACGCCGACCACCTGCCGCGCGTCCCGTTCGGACGCTGGGGCGGATTTCTCTTCACCTCGCTTCGCCCGGCCTTCCCGCTCGAGGCGCTGACCGCCGAGATGGAGGCCCGGTGCGGCTGGATGCCCTTGGCGGAGGCGGCCTTCGACCCCGCACGCTCCAGGGAATACATCGTCCGGGCGAACTGGGCTCTTTACTGCGACAATTACCTGGAAGGCTTCCACATACCCTACGTCCACGCCGCCCTCTCCGGGGCCCTTGATTACGGGGCCTACCGGTCGGAAATTTTCCAGTGGTCGAACCTCCAGGTCGGAATCGCCGCGGACGGCGAGGAGGCGTTCGAGCTGCCGCCGGGCCACCCCGACCGGGGCCAGCGTGTCGCCGCCTATTACTTCTGGCTCTTTCCGAACACGATGTTCAATTTCTACCCGTGGGGCATCTCCGTGAACGTCGTGCGCCCGCAGGCGCCCGACCGAACCAAGGTCTCGTTCCTGGCCTACGTCTGGGATCCCGCGAAACTCGATCGCGGCGCGGGCGCCGGCCTCGACCGGGTGGAACGGGAGGACGAGGCCGTCGTGGAAGCGGTCCATCGCGGCATCCGCTCCAGGCTCTACGAGCGGGGTCGCTACTCCCCCGCGCGCGAGCGGGGCGTCCATCACTTCCACAGGCTCCTGGCGGGGTTCCTTCACAACTCTTCCGAAACCTGAGGGGCCGGCTCCGCGTTACTCGATTGTCCCCCGCGTGCGGGACGGTGCTCGGTCGGCCGACGGAGATCCCCCCTTTTTCCAACGGTCCCACACGCCCGAGCATCTGATCCTTCGCGGTCTCCCACGCCGCGGAACATCCACGAGGCGGTAGGTCCAGGAGATCCAAGCGATGTCGTCTAAGCGTTTTCTCCCAATGAGTTGGGCGGGCGTCCTCTGGTCGCTGGCGGCGCTGCTCGCGCTGGCGCTCGGGCTCCTGTTCACGCCCCGCGTCTCGTGGGCGGCGTACGCCGCGTTCTCCACGACCGAGGCGGGACCTCAGTACGCGGACTCCTCCGACGGCCGCAAGGCGGCCGACCCCACCATCCGTGCGTACGACGCGCGCCAGAGCGAGATCCGTCTCGACGGCCGTCTCGACGACGCGCCATGGAAGAACGCCGACGCGGGCCGGGGCTTCGGGCAGTGGGATCCCGATCGCGGCGCGCCGCCGGCCGAGCAGACGGTCTTCAAGGTGGCGTACGACGGGGGCGCGATCTACTTCGGCGTCGCCTGCTACGAGACGGACGCCTCGAAGATCCAGGCGAAGCTATCGCGCCGCGACCGCTTCACGAACTCGGACGTCGTCGCGATCTACCTCGATCCGTATCACGACCACACCACGGGATACGCGTTCAAGGTGAACCCGCTCGGCGTGCAGCAGGACGTCTACGTCTACAACAACGGCGAGATGGACAACGATTGGGACGCCGTCTGGCAGGCCGAGACGTCGCGCGACGAGCATGGCTGGTACGCGGAGATCCGGATTCCCTTCAGCGCGATCCGGTACCGTTCGGCGCCGGAGATGACGTGGGGCCTGAATGTCTGGCGCTGGATGCAGAGCCGCGGTCAGGACACCTCCTGGAAGACCTGGAGCCGCGATCTGAGCGGCTTCGTGAGCAACTTCGGGAACGTGACCGGGCTGCAGGGCGTCCGCGCGCCGCGCCAGCTCGAGTTCCTCCCCTACGTCGTGCAGCGCGAAACCGATCCCTCCATCGACGGCGGCGCTCCCGCCGACGAGTTCGACGGCTTCCAGAACATCGGCCTCGACATGAAGTACGGCGTCACCTCGGATCTCACGCTGAACGCGACCGTGCAGCCCGACTTCGGACAAGTGGAGGCCGATCCGGCGACGCTGAACCTCTCGCCGTTCGAGACCTTCTACGAGGAGAAGCGTCCCTTCTTCATCGAGGGGAGCCGCTTCTTCCAGATTCCGAACTTCAACCTCTTCTACTCGCGGCGCGTCGGGACGGGCGACGAGAACACCCGGATCCGCTACGCGGGGAAACTGACCGGAAAGACGGTCGGCGGCGTCACGGTCGCCGCGCTGGCGGCGTCCACGGACCTCACGGGCTCGGGCCAGGCGCACAACGTGTTCAAGAGCGGCGAGCGGCTCTCGCGCTACTTCGTGGGTCGCGTCGGGAAGGACTTCTCCCAGGGACGCCACCGGATCGGCCTCATGCAGACGGCGGTGCTGAACACGGCCGACCGGGATACCTGGGGCGACTTCTACTCGCGCGACGCCTACACCACGGGCTTCGACTTCGATTTGAACACGAAGACGCGCGCCTGGAACCTGAACGGCTCGGTCGTCGGCTCGGTCGTGAATCCCGAGCCGCATCCCACCGACCCGACGATTTCGGACAAGCCGCGCTACGGGACCGGCGGCGAGGTCACGTTCAGCCGGAACGCGGGCAAGCAGCGCGGCTCGATCGGCGGCCGCTGGGAATCGTCGAAGCTCCAGATCAACGACATCGGATTCCTGGAGGCCCCGGACGAGTACCAGCTCTACTTCTGGACGCAGCGCCGGCTGAACCAGGACGGCAAGAGCAAGACCTTCAACAGCGGCAACATCAACTACAACCTGAGCCGCTCCTGGATCTACTCGGGGCGGAAGGGGATCGATCCGAACACGAATCAGACGGCGTGGGAGTACGGCTCCGGGCATCCGCAGTACGGAAGCACGAACGTGAACGCGTGGGCCCAGTTCCGGAACTACCGCGAGGGCTGGTTCGGGATCCAGTACAACATCGAAGGCGTCCACCGCTACGAGACGCGGGGCGGGCCGCTGATCCGCGAGCCCACGACGTACGGCGGCTGGGCCGGCGTGAAGACGGACACGCGCAAGCCGTTCACCCTGTCGGTCGAGGGGAACCACTTCCGCGACACGGCGAAGAACCACAGCTCGAACGGGACGGTCAGCCTCGCCTGGAACCAGAGCAGCGCGGTGAGCCACGAGGCGAACCTTCACTTCGAGAACCGCGTGGACGACACGCAGTACCTCGAGACGGTGGATCTCGCGACGCGGCCGGGCGGCGCGGGGATCGGCGGCTACTCGTACGTCTTCGGACGGATCAAGCAACAGATCCTCGACCTGACGCTTCGCTCGAACATCCTCTTCAGCCGGAATCAGTCGCTGGAGATCTACGCGCAGCCCTTCATCACCGTGGGCGACTACCACGAGGCGCGCGAGCTGATCGCGCCCGACTCCTACCGCTTCATCCGGTACGAGGAGCCCGGGTACAACGTGCGCATGAACGATTTCGCCTACGCGTCGGTGAACACGAACGTCGTCTATCGGTGGGAGTATCGGCCGGGGAGCACGTTCTATCTCGTCTGGACGCAGAGCCGGTCGGATTACGAGGAGCGCTGGTTCACCCCGAGCGGCCCGGCGGGATTCCAGAACGGCGTCAGCACGAAGAACCTGTTCCGGAACGAGCCGGAGAATCGCGTCCTGGCGAAGATCTCCTACTGGCTGCCCATCTAGGAACCCGGATCCCTCCTCCCGGGAGCCGGAGCGAGGTCCCTACCCCCCTCCGCAGCACCACGGCGCGGCGACCCCAACCCCCTGGGGCGTCGCGCCTTGGCTTGCTCAACAACGATCCCGCGGATGCCGATCATTCACCCGATGGCCCGGCCAGCCGGGCGAAGCGCGGGTCGTGCCGAAACGGGGGTGTCGTGCGCCGCAGGAGCGGGGAGAAGGGATTCACCGCGACCGAGCTGATGATCGTGCTGACGATCATCGGCATCCTTTCCGTGATCGCGCTGCCCGCCTACTTCGCGTTCATCCAGAGCACCCGCGCGGCGCAGGCCGTGGCGGATCTCCAGGCGGTCCGGGCGGCGGTCTACCTCCACTACGGCGACACGGGCCAGTGGCCGCAGGAATCGGCGGCCGGCTTCGTTCCCGACGGGATCGGGGCGAACCTTCCCCGCAACCTCCAGTTTCGAAACGACTGGTCCACCTGAAGGATTAAACTTTGGGAGTGAGTTTACAAGTGAACAGATAAATGAATATATTTCTAGACAAGATTCAACTCTAACAGAAGATAATATTGGAACAGGAACACTAGCAGCTGGC